>CADBFL010000006.1 GCA_902793875.1 uncultured Eubacteriales bacterium
GAAGAAGGCTCAGACTCTCAGTGTCGGCAAGGTGATCAAGTTTACCAAGAAAGGCCAGGGAAAGCTGACATACGCAAAGGTATCCGGCAATAAGAAGATTACAATCAACAATAAGACCGGAAAGGTAACGGTCAAAAAGGGCCTTAAGAATGGCACCTACAAGGTCACAGTCAAGGTAAAGGCGGCAGGCAATGCCGGCTATAAGGCTGCGACCAGGACAGTAGTCTTCAGAGTCAGAGTCAAATAGCCCGACTTTCAGGATGATTCATCACTTAAGTCATACGGCTTCGCGAACAAAGCGAGGCCGTATGTTTTTAGACAAAAAAATACACACATGAGAAATAAGCAGAGATGACTACGTGATAGTCATAAGCAATTTCAATGTCTCAACTTTGTTCATTTCAACATGGACACTATGTCAAACAAGTATTGGGTGATGGTGACGGATACCGGGATGATGCATAGAGAGGGAAACGATGTACTGGGGGGGGTACCGGCCCGGGATTACCGGACAGATAACATATTATTTTATGCACTTTTGAAGGGGTAAGCCCCTGTTTTCGGGGAAATCCCAAAAAGAGGGATTTGAATGTCGGAATAAGTGCTTTTTTTGTTCGACAGATCTCTGCGGAAATTGTAGCATCTTGGCACAGCGGAGCTGCAGCCGGTGCAGATGGAGTCAACTGCAGCAGAAAGGAGAACGGAAATGGCATACGGAAGTGAAAGACCGAGGAGAGAAAACAGCAAGGTCACATGTGACGTGCTGGAGAACCTCGTGGTGTTCGGACAGAGAAAGGACAGCGGATGGACGAAGGAGGCCAACATAGTCTGCTGGAACGGCGGATCGCCCAAGCTGGATATCAGGGAATGGGATCCGGATCACGAGAGGATGTCCAAGGGCGTCACGCTCTACGAGGCTGAAGCCGAGAAGCTCGCAAGGATACTCTGCAAAAGATACGGCATCAGCGAGGGCGGCAGCAAAGGGAACGGGAAAGCGGATGATGAGGCCTTCGCGCCTGCCGGCGGGGACTGCGATGCCGCCGAAAGCGCAATGACGGAAGAGGCGGAGGAAGGAGGCACGTCATGATCATCCTGCGCAGACGCGCCTTCCGCATCCGCCTTGTGACAGCGGCGGTCCTGGCGCTCGCGCTCGCGTCCTCTGCCATCGGATACCGCGCCGATGCGGCAGCCGAAACGGTGACGCTGGTGAACGGGGATCTCCTCAGCTACGGACGCTGGCCGGCGGAGACGACGGAAAGATGGGTGTCGCATGTCAACGGCAAGGAGATCGACGCGGCTGATGTGCCCGGGGCAAACAGGTCCTACGCGTACTGCGTCCAGCCGAGAAGGGACCCGCCTCCCTCGGGAACGTACAACGTGACCATCGTGGACGACGATGACAGCGGCAAGGCAGCCCTCATGAGAAAGATGATATATTATCTTCCGGGCTCATACGGATATGCGAAGGTGACGAGAAAAAGATGGTTCGGCGACAACAATACGACGGGAGCCGGCGACTTCGCGCTCGGGCACATGGCGCTTTCGTACATATACGCCGATTATCAGGATGATGATGAATTCTGGAGAGGGACGTACGAAGGCGTAAGACCGAAAATAATGAGCATGGTCGAAGACCTTAAGAACCTGAGCGATCCGCCGGAGGAGTACGAGGTGTTCTGGATAAAGACCGGCGGCGAGGTGCAGGATATCTTCGGAGCCTTCTACAGTACCGAGTACGGCAAGGCCAGGGTGAAGAAGGTCTCGTCCGTGCCGCTGATCACGGAGGGCAACGACAACTACAGCCTCGCGGGAGCGAAGTACGTCCTGTACACGGATGCGGCGTGCACCGATGCGGCGAAGACGAGCGCGGGAGGCAGCGCGGTGATCACTGTGAAAGCCGACGGGACATCGGATCCTGTCGAGGTGGAGACAGGGCACTACTATCTGAAGGAGACAAAGGCTCCGAAGGGCTACGCTCTGGATACCGCCGCGCATCCCATAGAGGTGAGGAAGGACAGCACTACCACCTTTGCGGCGTCGGACAAACCCAAAAGCAATCCGGCGGAGCTTCTGATCCAGAAGGCGGACAAGGAGACCGGAAAGCCGAAGCCGCAGGGAGGAGCGAGCCTTGAGGGAGCCGAATACACGGTCACCTACTACGATGTCGCGCCTCCTGCCGGAAAGACCGGAAGCGAGCTGGCTCCGTCCGTATCGGGAAAGCAGCCCGCCAAAGCGGACGGGAAAAGCGCTGTATGGGTCTTCAGGACCGACAGGGAAGGCCGCGTGATCATGAGCGAGCCGGACAAGTATCTCGTAAAGGAAAAGAGCGCGCAGCTGTACAGGGACTCATCCGGAAGACCGGTGTTCCCGATCGGGATAATCACGGTAAAGGAGACCGCCGCGCCAAAGGGCTACGAGCTCGACGACGAGACGTACTACGCAGCCATAAGAGAAAGCGGACAGACAGAAACTCTCAGCACGCTCAAGACATTCACGGGGACATCCTCCCTGAAGGAACAGGTGATAAGAGGCGATGTCAGGTTCATCAAGTCCGCGGAAGGGCGCAAAAGGATGGGAGGCGTGCTTTTTCGTTTCACCTCGCTCACTACGGGCGAGAGCCATGTGCTGGTGACTGACAGGAACGGAGTGGCCTCGAGCGCATCGGAATGGAACCGTCACAGCAAAAACACCAATGTGGGCAAGACCGGAGAGGATGGGATCTGGTTCAACGGCTACAACAGCGAAAGCGAAGGCGCAAAGACGGAGGACTCGCTGGGAGCGCTTCCGTACGACACCTACAGGATGGAGGAGCTGAGGTGCGAAGCCAACAAGGGCTATGAGCTCCTGAGCGACGAGATCACGATCGAAAGGCCGCGCGTAACAGTGGATCTGGGGACCTACGACGACGAGAAGACTCCTGACCCGGTGATTGAGACCAGGGCGAGAGACGATGAGAGCGGCAGCAGGTCCGCCGTCGCGGACAGCAAAGTTGTCATAGTGGACGAGGTCAGCTACGAAGGAGTGCCCGCAGGACGAAGCTATACCATGGAAGGCGTGCTGATGGATAAGGAGACGGGCGAGCCGATCAGGGATGAAAAGGGCGGCGAAGTAAAGGGCAGCACCGAATTCTACGCCGAATCGACAAAAGGGACCATCGAGGTCAGGTTCGAGATGGACGCCTCGTCTCTCGGAGGAAAAGACGCAGTGGTGTTCGAATACCTCAGGAGGGACGGAGAGCTGATCGTGTCGCACGCAGATATCAACAACAGGAAGCAGACGGTGAAACTCGAGGAGGCTCCCGGTCCCGAGATAGCGACGGAAGCCAGGGACGGGGAAAGCGGCGGCAAAAAGGCCGAAGCGGACAATGACGTGTGGATCGTCGATACCGTCGAATACAAAAACCTGACCCCGGGAGAGCCCTATCTGCTCAACGGGATACTGATGGACAAGGAGACAGGCGGGACTTTAAAGAACGATGCGGGCGAGGATATCTGCGCCGCGGCGGAGTTCACGCCTAAGACAGCGAGCGGCTCGGTCGAGCTGAGCTTCCGCTTCAGCGGAGAGAAGCTGGCGGGAAAGGACGCGGTGGCATTCGAGTACCTGTATCTGAAGAAGACGGGAACTCTGGCAGCCAGCCACGAAGACATCGGCAGCAGGAGCCAGACGGTCAGACTGACCGGAGTCAGGCGGTCACCGTCGCCTGAGACCGGCGATGCGTCGGGACAGCTGCTGTACTGCCTTACAGCCATGGCGGCGGCGATAGAGATGGTCGTGTTGACCCTCCGCCGCATGAATGGTAGACTCAAGCGTGACGAATAAAAGAACAGTTCTTAGCGGGAGCACACAATAAACGATGAGGATAGCATTCCATACGCTGGGCTGCAAAGTGAATCAGTACGAGACGGAGGCCATGAAAGAGGCCTTCGTTTCCCGTGGAGCAGAAATCGTATCCGAAGATGAGGCCGCGGACGCATACATAGTCAACACCTGCACCGTTACGAACATAGCGGACAGAAAGTCCCGGCAGTTCATAAGAAGGATGCGCTCAAAAAATCCTGCGGCGCTCATAGTGGTCACGGGGTGCTACGCACAGGTGGCGGCAGACGCCCTGGCAGCGATGCCGGAGGTGGACATGATCGTCGGAAACAGCCTGAAGTCCGGGATAGCCGGCATGGTCTGCGACGCGCTCGAAAAGGGCGAAGACAGGAGTCCCGTCATGGAGATCCTGCCGTACGACAGGTTCACAGACTACGAGGACATGGGCATAGTCTCGGCCGAGGAGTCGTCAAAGTGCAGGGCGTATATAAAGATAGAGGAAGGCTGCGACAGATTCTGCTCGTACTGCCTCATACCCTTCGCGAGAGGCAGGGTAAGGAGCAGGGATCCGGAAGAGATAGTGGCCGAGGCGAAAACCCTTATCGGAAGAGGATGCAGAGAGATAGTGCTGACAGGCATAAACACCGCTCTGTACGGCACTGAGGAGGGCTTCAGCTTCAGCCGCATGGACGGTGAAGAGGGACTTTCCGGTCTCGAGGCGATAATAAAGAGACTCGACGCACTTGAGGGAGACTTCAGGATACGCCTGAGTTCGCTCGAGCCTACGGTGGTCGATGCGGACGATGTTAAAAAGCTGCTCGGCTACGGCAGGCTGTGCCATCACCTCCATCTTTCGATCCAGAGCGGCAGCGATCATGTCCTGAAGATGATGAACCGCCACTACGATACGAAGGAGTATCTCGGGATCGTGCGGGCGCTCAAGGACTTCGACCCGGACTACGGCATCACGACGGATATCATAGCGGGCTTTCCGGGAGAGACGGAAGAGGATCACCGCGAAACGCTTGAGCTCATAGAAAAGGCCGGCTTCGGAAGGGTCCACGTGTTCAGATTCTCGTCGAGAGAGGGCACGGCGGCCGCGAAGATGGACGGCAGGGTGGACGGAGACACAAAAGCCCGCCGGGGAGCCGAGCTCCAGGCGGCGGCGGACCGCGCTTTCGAAGCCTTCGCGCGCCGGAACATGGGGCGGACGCACAGATTCCTCGCCGAAGAGAGGGCGGGCGGATGCGTCTCGGGATATACGGACAACTACATACGCGCGTATGTAGAGGACGAGAACGAAGAGATAAAGGCCGGCGAATTCTGCGATATCAGGATCACCGGGCTGAAGGACGACGGAGTAACTGCCGTAAGGGCATAGAGACATACGGGCAAAGAACGCGGGAGTATGGTAGAATGGGTATGACGAAAGGCAGCATAAAAGCCCTTCTTCAGAGGGCTTATGTAATACTCGCAAGGAGGTTAAGATCTATGGACGACTGCATTTTCTGCAAACTCGCAAACGGCGACATCCCTACGGACATGGTCTATGAGGATGACAGCATCGCAGTGTTCCGCGACGCGTCGCCTCAGGCGCCGGTGCACCTGCTGATGGTCCCGAAGGTCCATGTGGCATCGCTGGATGACCTGACGGAAGAGCACGCGGCCCTCATGGGACACATGATGCTGAAGATCAGGGAAGTGGCGAAAAAGGAAGGCCTTGAGAACGGATACCGCTGCGTGATCAACACGGGCGTGGACGGGCAGCAGACGGTAAAGCATCTGCATATCCACATCCTCGGCAAGCGCGCCATGCAGTGGCCGCCGGGCTAGCAACAGGGAGGGACCCGCGCTGAGCGCGGGAGTATCCCTTATTGCGCTGATTCATCAGGTCCTGCATATGTCACGCAGAGCATCGTCAGATCGTCGAACTGCTCTGCATCCTTAACAAAGCCGGCAACGGCTTTTTTCATTCCTTCAAGAACTTCCTCATCCGAAGCGCCGCGCAGCCTGTTCAGCTCGATCAGGGTGCGGTCCATGCCGAACATCCTGTTGTCCGCATCCGTGGCCTCAGGCAGGCCGTCCGTGTAGAGGAAAAGCCTCGCGCCCGGCTCCAGCTGCATCTCGTATTCGTTGTATTCGGTATCTTCCATGGCTCCCGCCATAGGTCCGTGGCTGTCGCGCACCATGTCGAAGATGCCGCCCGGCTGCATGACTATCGGATTCTCATGCCCGGCGTTCACGGCGGTCAGTCTGCCCGTCGACAGCTCGAGTATGCCGAGCCATACGGTGACGAACATCTCGCCCTGATTCCTGGAGCAGATGGTATTGTTTGCGCTTTCGAGGGCTTCTGCAGGAGATTTCCCCTCGAGGGTGTTGTTGGCTATGATGATGGTCGCCGCCACCATGAAGAGGGCGGCAGGTATGCCCTTGCCCGACACATCCGCGATCATCATGCAGAGGTGATCGTCATCGATGAGGTAGAAGTCGAAGAAATCGCCTCCGACCTCCCTGGCCATGTCCATCGTTCCGTAAGCGCTGAAATCCTTTCTGTCAGGATAGCGCGGGAACTCGCGCGGGACCATGCCCCTCTGTATGCGGCTCGCGAGACCGAGCTCTGTGGTTATGCGCTCTTCCTGCGATGCGGCCTCGCTGATCCTGACCGCGTAATCATCAAGTTCTTTTGAAAGATCGGTGATGTCGTCGGACAGTATACCGATCTCGTTTATAGAGTGGACCTCCGACAGGTTCTTCTCGACCGCCCTGCTGTCCTTGGTGACTGTGTATTCCCTGATGGTTTTCTGTATCGTGCGCAGAGGCTGCACTATCGAGGTGTAAACGAGCAGGAGGCAGAACACCGCCATTGCCGCGACGAAGAACATGGACATGACCGTGAGCTTTAATGTGCGCTCCATGACCTGCTCATTGTACTTGGCCAGAGAGCGGGTGATACCCAGAACATAGTCCTTTCCGTCCACCCGGCTGATCGGGTAATAGTAATCCATGTATTCATGATTGCTGTTGCGCACGAGCTGAGGCTTGCCGTCGATCGCAAGGGAGACGCCTTCCTGCTGCTCTCCGCCTGCGGTAAGGGGCGTTCCGATAGGGAAGAACCTTTCCGTGCTGCTGGTGCTGATATCCTCCGCGGCGACGCCGCTGAAGAGGGCGAAGCCTTTATTGTAAGGAGGCTCGGTAACGATGCCGAAGATGTAGTCGATGCCGTAATCGGCCTGGTGATCATCCAGCTCGACTATGAGCCAGGAGTAGACTATCTCGGCGTAGAGCTTCTGGTCTTCGGGAGGCATGGCGTCCAGCTCTTCGGGAGTAGCGTAGTTTATCAGGAAATCGGGACGTTCCCTGACAAGCTCCCTGCTCTTTACGGCCACCGCATCATCGATCTCGTGTCTTGTGTCGTAGTCTATGTCGAGCTCGTCATAATGCTCGTACCAGTAACTGAGCAGCCAGTCCCGCGCAGGGAAATGATCCAGGTAACTGGTTATGTCCAGCGCGGTCTTGTAGGCGCTGTCGGTGAGCTGGTCGTTCACGGTCCTGATGGATATGTCGTACTGCACGACAGCCACTATCGTTCCTACCATTATGACTCCGACCACGAAAAGGGTCGTGATCTGCCTGATCATGCTCGTATATTTAGGTTTCTTTTTATCTTTCACTGTATCTGCGCCCTCCGGACGTCAATTCATTGCCTGTATAATTGTAACCCTTAAATACTGCATGCTCAAGAAGAATATGAACTGCGTCGCGGGCGCGCGGCAGCATCATGTCTATATATTGGGGTCGGGAAAGTCTCTGAAGCACAAACTGTGGTGCTTCAGGAAACGCGGACGGCGGTGTTGGGGGTGCGCGATCGGAAAGCCCGAAATTTCAAGGTTTTCACAGGTTTTGGACGCGCAAAAATACGCAAAAAACATTTCAGAAATCTCTTGCATTCCGGGGGCGGGATGTATATAATTCAAAGGCTTGTTAAACGCGAAGAAGCAGGAAGTTACCGTGCTAGCGGATAATTTCTGCCGAGAAGTCCTCACTCGATGGGGGCGAAGGGTTTCGCTGTTTTCTTGTGCGCATGACCATAGGAAACGCGCATACAAGTGTAAGAGGCTCGGAGGCGCGGGCCAAGGGGCCGCAAAGCTTGCAAATACAAGGCAGCGAAGTCCTGTACAAGCATAGCGACAATTGGTACAAATCTATTTAACAGGAGGAAGCAATGAGCGAATTACAGAAAATCAGGATCAGAATGAAGGCTTATGACCACGCTCTTCTCGACAAGTACGCTGCGAAGATCGTAGACACAGTCAAGAAGACAGGCGCTGATGTGAGCGGACCTATCCCTCTGCCGACAGAGAAGGAAGTCGTCACCATCATCAGGGCGGTCCATAAGTACAAGGACAGCAGAGAGCAGTTCGAGCAGAGGACACACAAGAGACTCATCGACGTCACGAATGCGACAAACAAGACGGTCGAAGCTCTCCAGAAGCTCGATGCGCCTGCAGGCGTAGACATCTACGTAAAACTCTAATCGTCAATAACTCTAATCCCGGAGTTGTTAGTAAGATCGCAAGTGAGGCCGGCTGCGACCCAACAGCAGAGCAGGCAAACCTGAGCGATCCGCTGTAAGAACAGGAGGAAATCACAATATGAAAACATTGCTGGGAAAGAAGATCGGAATGACTCAGATCTTCGCAGAAGACGGAACAGTCATCCCGGTCACTGTCGTAGAGGCAGGCCCGGAGACCGTCGTGCAGGTCAAGACGGTCGAGACAGACGGCTATGACGCAGTCCAGGTAGGATTTGAAGATCAGAAGCCGCAGAGAGTCAACAAGCCGGAGGCAGGCCACTTCGCTAAGGCGGGAGTTGACACGAAGAAGCACCTCGCCGAGTTCAGACCGGGCGAGGGAGAAGCTTACGAAGTCGGACAGGTCATCACAGTGGCGGACTTCGAAGAAGGCATGAAGCTGGATGTTACCGGAACTTCCAAAGGTAAGGGAACACAGGGCAACATCAAGAGACACGGCCACCGCAGAGGACCTATGACTCACGGTTCGAAGCACAAGAGGCTCGCCGGAGCTCTGGCAGCCGGTACATATCCGTCCAGAGTCTTCAAGGGCAACCATGCGCCTGGAAGAATGGGCAGAGACACAGTGACCGTTCAGAACGTAGTACTCGTCAAGAAACTCGACGACCGCAACATCATGATGATCAAAGGAGCCATCCCGGGCAAGAAGGGCGGACTCGTAAAGATCAGACCGGCGGTCAAGGGTCAGGATAAATAGGCAGAAAGGAGGAACTGAAAATGGCAAAGTTAAACGTAGTAGACGTTAACGGCAAGAAGGTCGGCGACATCACTCTTTCGGATGAGATCTTCGGGATCGAGCCAAACGAAGCCGCAGTACATGCCGTAGTCAAGAATTATCTTGCAAACCAGAGACAGGGAACCCAGTCTGCAAAGACAAGAGCAGAGGTCAGAGGAGGCGGACGCAAGCCGTTCAGACAGAAGGGAACAGGCCGCCACAGACAGGGAAGCTCGACAGACCCTACACAGGTCGGCGGCGGAGTGGTCTTCGCTCCGAAGCCAAGGGATTACAGATACTCCCTCAACAAGAAGCTCAAAAAGCTCGCTCTGAAGTCGGCGCTCTCCGCCAAGGTAGCCGACAAGGAACTGATCGTCGTGGACGAGTTCAAGTTCCAGGAGCCTAAGACGAAGGAAATGGTCAAGGTCCTTGAGAACATCAAGGCAGACAAGAAGGCGCTGATCGTCATGGACGAGAAGGATGACAACGTAGTCAGATCCGCTCACAACATCCCTGGCGTCAGGACAGCACTGGTAAGCACCATGAACGTATACGAGATCGTAAATCACTACACACTCGTGCTCACCAAGGCGGCAGCCAAGAAGATCGAGGAGGTGTACGCATAATGAAGACCGGATACGATGTCATACTCAGGCCTATCATCACTGAGAACAGCATGGACATGGCGGCGGACAAGAAGTACGCGTTCAAGGTAGCCCTTGACGCCAACAAGACGGAGGTCCGCAAGGCCGTAGAAGAGATCTTCGGCGTAGACGTAGCCAAGGTCAATATCATGAACGTAAGCGGAAAGAGGAAGAGACTGGGAAGAACTTTCGGAACGACTTCTTCATATAAGAAGGCCATCGTTACACTCACTCCTGACAGCAAGGAGATCGAGCTCTTCCAGGACATGTAATTAAGGAGGCAGTAGGAAATGGGAATCAGAAAATACAAACCAGTGACTCCGGGTCTCAGAGGAATGACAGTCTCCACATTCGAGGAGATCACCACTGACAAGCCGGAAAAGTCTCTTACCGTCACACTTAAGAAGCATTCGGGAAGAAACGTAAGAGGCAAGATCACCGTCAGGCACAGAGGCGGCGGATACAGACCGAAGTACAGGATCATCGACTTCAAGAGAGACAAGGACGATATCCCTGCAACGGTAAAGACGATAGAGTACGATCCTAACAGAACCGCGAACATCGCGCTCGTCGTATACGCGGACGGAGAGAAGAGATACATCATCGCTCCTAACACGCTCAAAGTCGGAGATGTAGTTGAGTCGGGTCCTAACGCGGACATCAAGCCGGGCAACGCGCTTCCGATCGCGAATATTCCTCTCGGTACGATCATCCACAACATCGAGCTCAAGCCTGGCAAGGGCGGACAGCTTGTAAGAGCGGCCGGAAACGGAGCTCAGCTCATGGCCAAGGAAGGAGCTTACGCTCAGGTAAGACTCCCGTCCGGCGAAGTGAGAATGGTAAGGATGGAGTGCAGAGCCACAGTAGGCGAAGTCGGCAATATCGATCACGGCAACATCCACATCGGTAAAGCGGGCCGCAAGAGACACATGGGATGGAGACCTACCGTCAGAGGTTCTGTCATGAACCCTAACGATCACCCGCACGGCGGTGGTGAAGGAAGAGCTCCTATCGGACGCAAGGGTCCTGTCACTCCTTGGGGCAAGCCGACGCTCGGTTACAAGACACGCAAGAAGAACAAAGAATCCAACAAGTACATTGTCAGAAGACGTAATGGCAAATAGAGAGGAGCAATTCAATGGGAAGATCGCTTAAGAAAGGCCCGTTCGTCGACAAGAAGCTTCTGAAGAAGATCGAAGAGATGAACGCAGCCAACGAAAAACAAGTTATCAAGACATGGTCCAGACCATCGACAATTTTCCCTCAGATGATAGGCCACACGATCGCAGTCCACGACGGACGCAAGCATGTGCCTGTATACATCACAGAGGACATGGTAGGACACAAGCTCGGTGAGTTTGCTCCGACCAGAACATTCAGAGGTCACTCCGGTGACAGGAAGCTCTAAGCAGATAGGTAACAGAAAGGAGAACATATACTATGGAAGCTAAAGCAGTAGCCAAGTATGTAAGAATGTCTTCAAGCAAGCTCAAGCCTGTTACCGATCTGGTAAGAGGCAAGGACCTTGCGGAAGCGCTCACCATCCTCAAGTTCACGCCGGGCAAGGGCAGCGAGCTTGTAGAGAAGGTAGTACAGTCCGCAGCGGCAAACGCTGAGAACAACCACGACATGGATCCTGACAGGCTGTATGTAGCAGAGATCAGCGCAAATCAGGGACCGACAATGAAGCGCTGGAGACCGGGCGCACAGGGAAGAGCGGGAATGATCCTCAAGAGAACGAGCCACATCTTCGTCACTCTTAAGGAAAAGGACGCCCCTGTAAAAGCGGCGCCTAAGGCAAAGGAAGAGCCTGAGGAAGAAAAATCTGAGAAGGAGGAGGTTCGCTAATGGGTCAGAAAGTTAATCCACATGGAATGAGAGTCGGCGTCAACAAGGACTGGAGCTCGAAGTGGTATGCCGACAAGAGCAACTTTGCGGATCTCCTGGTAGAAGATAACCAGATCAGAACATTCGTAAAGAAGAAACTGTACAACGCAGGCGTTTCCAACGTCGTGATCGAGAGAAAGGGCGCTGACGAGGTCAAGGTCATCGTCATGTGCGCAAGGCCGGGAATGGTCATCGGAAGATCGGGCGAGGGAATCGACGAATTCAAGAAGGCGCTCGTCAAGATGACAGGCAAGAAGATCGACGTCAGCATCGAGGAGGTCAGAAGAGCCGAACTCGACGCGCAGCTGACAGCTGAGAGCGTGGCGCAGTCCCTGGAGAGAAGAACTTCCTTCAGAAGAGCCATGAAGCAGCCTATCGGCAGGACGATGAAGGCCGGCGCCAAGGGCATCAAGATCGTCTGCTCCGGCAGACTCGGCGGCGCCGAGATCGCAAGATCCGAAAAGTACAGTGAAGGAAACGTGCCTCTGCACACACTCAGGGCAGACATCGACTATGGATTCGCTGAGGCTGACACGACCTACGGCAAGATCGGCGTAAAGGTCTGGATCAACCACGGTGAGATTCTCGATAAGGGCCTCAAGGAAGCCGTTCCTAAGTCAGAAGACAGAAGAGACAAGAAGGGCAGACGCAATGACCGCAAGGACAGAAGGTCTGACAGAAGATCTGACAGAAGAGACGGAAGAAGATTTGACGGCCGCGAGGCAAAGCCTGAAGTAAAGCCGGCGACTACAAGAGTCCGCAAGGCCCCGAAGGCAGCGCCTGCTCCTGCTCCGGCAGAAGAGCCTCAGGTAGAAGCACCTGCAGAGACAAATGCAGCGGAGACAGAAGCATAGTAACAAGGAAAGGAGAAACTCGCCATGTTAATGCCAAAACGCGTTAAGCGCAGAAAACAGCACCGTGGCAGAATGAAGGGCATCGCCACAAAGGGCAATGCCGTGGCATACGGTTCATACGGACTTGCCGCTGACGGACGCGGCTGGATCGATTCAAATCAGATCGAGGCTGCCCGTGTAGCAATGACAAGATCCATCAAAAGAGGCGGTAAGGTATACATCAAGATCTTCCCGCACAAGCCGGTAAGCAAGAAGCCTATCGGAGTACGTATGGGTTCCGGTAAAGGCGCACCTGAATACTGGGTAGCAGTAGTCAAGCCGGGCAGAGTTATGTTCGAGATCGACGGAGTCACTGAGGAGCAGGCAAGAGAGGCCATGAGACTGGCTGCTCACAAGCTTCCTATCAAGTGCAAGTTCGTCGTCAAAGGTCAGGAAGGAGGAGAGCAGTAATGGATCTGAACAAAATCAGAAAGATGACAGATCAGGAAAGGACTGCTGAACTCGAAAGAATGAAGCAGGAGCTCTTCAACCTGAGATTCCAGCACGTAACAGGACAGCTGGAGAATCCTGTAAGGATGAGAGAAGTAAGAAGAGATATCGCCAGAGTAAAGACCATCATGAGAGAGGTCGAACAGGGCAGGAACGCATAGAAAGGAGGAGTGCTGACAAATGGACAGAAACAGCAGAAAGACCAGGATCGGTATCGTTACAAGCGATAAGATGGACAAGACCATCGTGGTCGCGACAGAAGACATCGTCAGACACCCTCTGTACGGCAAGGGCGTCAAGAGAACTGTAAAGTTCAAGGCTCACGACGAGAACAACGAGTGTGGCATCGGCGATAAGGTCATGATCATGGAAACAAGGCCTCTGTCAAAGGACAAGAGATGGAGACTTGTGAAGATCGTTGAGAAAGCTAAGTAAGGAGGCAACGCAGAATGATTCAGACAGAAAGCAGATTAAGAGTTGCCGACAATTCCGGAGCTAAGGAGCTGCTCTGCATCAGAGTTCTCGGAGGCACGGGCCGCAAGTATGCAAACATCGGCGACATCATCGTATGCACCGTTAAGGATGCTACTCCGGGCGGAGCCGTCAAGAAAGGCGATGTAGTTAAGGCAGTAGTTGTAAGGACCAAGCGCGGCACAAGAAGAACTGACGGTTCGTACGTCAAGTTCGATCAGAACGCAGCAGTCATCATCAAGGACAAGAACGACAAGACACCGGTTGGTACGCGTATCTTCGGACCTGTCGCCAGAGAGCTGAGAGACTGCGGCTTCATGAAGATCGTGTCACTGGCACCGGAAGTACTGTAGGAGGTGCGAGTGATGCAGATCAAAAAAGACGATATGGTAGTAGTGATCGCAGGCAAGGACAAGGGCAAGACAGGCACTGTCCTCAGGACGATCCCTAAGAAGAACAAGGTAGTTGTCGAAGGCGTGAACATGCAGACAAAGCATGCCAGGGCAACAAGGACATCCGCTTCGGAGATCAAGCACATGGAGGGACCTATCGACGCATCCAACGTCATGATCTATGACAAGGACGCCAAGGCCGCTACAAGGATCGGTCACGAAGTGAAGGATGGCAAGAAGGTAAGAGTCTCGAAAAAGAGCGGTAAGGTAATCGACTAGGAAAGGAGGAGCAGACGTGGAAATCAGACTTAAAGACAAGTATAAAAACGAAGTTTTCAAAGCCATGCAGGACAAGTTCGGCTACTCCAATCCTATGGAGGTTCCTAAGCTGACAAAGATCACCATCAACATGGGTCTTTCCGAGGCAAAGGACAACGCCAAGGTGCTCGAGAGCGCAGTGAAGGAGATCTCGCTCATCGCAGGTCAGAGACCTGTCGTCACAAAGGCAAGAAAGTCCATCGCCAACTTCAAGGTCAGAGAAGGAATGCCGGTCGGAGCTAAGGTCACGCTCAGAGGCGACAGAATGTACACATTCGCCGACAAGCTGTTCAATGTATCTCTTCCGAGAGTAAGGGACTTCAAGGGTCTCAGCAGGAACTCGTTTGACGGCAGAGGCAATTACTCCATGGGTCTCAAGGAGCAGCTGATCTTCCCTGAGATCGTGTACGATGACGTTGATACCATCAAGGGCATGAACATCGTCTTCACAACGACTGCGAAGACGGACGAAGAGGCTCTGGCGCTGCTCGAGCTCATGGGAATGCCGTTTGAGAAGAGCGTTAACTAGCATAGGAGGACAAGATGGCAAAGACTTCACAGAAAGTTAAGCAGACAAGAAAGCCTAAATATTCGACGAGGGCTTATACAAGATGCAAGGTTTGCGGAAGACCGCACTCCGTCCTCAAGAAATATGGCATTTGCCGTATCTGCTTCAGAGAGCTTGCTTACAAGGGCGAGATCCCTGGTGTCAAGAAGGCAAGCTGGTAAGATAATTTTCGCAGGCCCCGTATATATATGTAAATAAAACGGGGAACCGCGTTAAGAAAGGAGAACTAACTGTTATGTCAATGACAGACCCAATCGCAGATATGCTGACAAGGATCAGAAACGCAAATACCGCCGGTCATGCATCCGTGGATATCCCGGCTTCGAAAATGAAGAAGTCGATCGCGGAGATCCTCCTCAAAGAGGGATTCATCAGCGGCTATGAAGTAGTTTCCGACAATGCTCAGGGTACTATCAGGATCGATCTGAAGTACGGTCCTAACCGCGAGAAGACGATCATAGGAATCAAGAAGATATCAAAGCCGGGACTCAGAGTCTACGCTAAAGCAGACAGAGTGCCTAAGGTCCTCGGAGGACTCGGCATCGCCATTCTGTCCACTTCCAACGGTGTCATCACCGACAAGGAAGCGCGCAAGCTCGGAGTAGGCGGCGAAGTTATTTGTTACGTCTGGTAGTAAGGAGGAAGACAAAATGTCAAGAATTGGTGTTAGACCGATAACCATCCCTGCCGGCGTGGAAGTAACGGTAGCAGATGGTAACGTCGTGAAGGTCAAGGGACCTAAGGGAGAGCTCTGCTCCAAGATCGGACCTACGATGAAGGTAAAGATCGAGGACGGAACGCTCACAGTCGAGAGGCCTGACGACAACAGAGAGAACAGATCGCAGCACGGTCTGGCAAGAACTCTCATCGACAACATGGTAACGGGAGTTACGCAGGGTTACGAGAAGAAGCTCGTGATCGTAGGAGTAGGATACTCCGCAGCAAAGCAGGGCAAGAAGCTCGTGCTCAAGCTCGGATATTCCCACCCGATCGAACTCGAGGATCCTGAAGGTATCACTACAGAGACTCCGGATGCGAACACTATCCTTATCAAGGGGATCGACAAGGCGCAGGTAGGCAACTACACAGCCGACATCAGAGCATGGAGACCGCCTGAACCATACAAGGGCAAGGGCATCCTCTACGATGGAGAAGTCGTCCACAAGAAGGAAGGCAAGAGCGGAGTAGCAACAGCAGGCTAGGAAAGGAGGAAAGAAAATGGCAGATAAAAGCAGAAATGACAGAAGACTCAAGAGACATGCAAGAGTACGCAAGAACGTTTTCGGAACTCCTGAGAAGCCAAGAATGTGCGTGTTCAGATCGAATGCGAACATCTCGGTACAGATCATCGATGATGTGAACGGAAAGACTCTTTGCAGCGCTTCGTCGCTCGACAAGGATCTCAAGAAGGGCATCAAGTACGGCGGGAACAAGGAAGCCGCTGCGATGGTCGGCAAGGCTATCGGGGAAAAAGCTGTCAAGGCCGGCATCAAAGAGGTCTGCTTCGACAGAGGCGGATACCTCTTCCACGGCAGAGTCAAGGAACTCGCAGATGCAGCGCGCGAAGCCGGATTGGAATTCTAAGGGAGGATACGTAAATGCAGAGTAAAGTAGACGCATCCAAGCTCGAACTTACAGAAGAGATCGTAGACATCAGACGTGTTGCCAAGACCGTAAAGGGCGGCCGTAACATGAGATTCTCCGTCACGGTAGTTGTCGGAGACGGCGAGGGCCACGTAGGAATGGGCCTCGGCAAGGCTATCGAGATCCCTGAGGCTGTAAGAAAAGCTACAGAAGATGCCAAAAAGAAATTGATATACGTGCCTACAGTCGGAACTACGGTTCCTCACGAAACAGTAGGCGAGTTCGGAGCGGGCAAGGTCCTCATCATGCCTTCGGCAAAGGGTACGGGCGTTATCGCGGGTTCATCCGTGCGTACGGTGCTCGAGGCTGCGGGAATCAAGGACGTAAGAGCCAAATCGCTCGGAACGAGCAACACCGGCAACATGGCAAGAGCGACCATGGAAGGTCTCAAGAACCTGACGACCGTAGAGGAAGTCGCGAAGCGCCGTGGAAAGACACCGGAAGAGATCATCGGATAGGAGGCAAGGGAAATGGCAAAACTGAGAATCACATTAGTCAAGAGCCCTATCGCTTGTCAGCCTAAGCAGAAGAAGACCGTCGAGGCTCTGGGCCTCAGAAAGCTCCACCACTCGGTAGAGCTCGAGGACTCCCCTGCAACAAGAGGGGCCATCAACAAGGTTTCGCATCTGCTGAAAGTAGAAGAGCTGTAAGGAGGGCAAAGGCCATGAGAATTCATGAACTGAAAAAGCCTGAGGGCTCCACAAAGGCGCCTAAGAGAGTAGGCCGCGGCCAGGGTACCGGTCAGGGAACGACTGCCGGCAGAGGCATGAACGGTCAGAACTCCAGAAGCGGCGGCGGAGTAAGACTCGGCTTCGAGGGTGGCCAGATGCCACTCTACAGAAGACTCCCTAAGAGAGGCTTCAACAACAAGTGGGCAAAGGAATTTGCCGAAGTAAACGTCAAGGATCTCAACAGATTCGAGGACGGTGCAGTAGTTGACGCGAACGCTCTGCTCGAAAAGGGCCTTATCGGAAAGGCTCTCGACGGAGTAAAGGTCCTCGGCAACGGAGAGCTCGAGAAGAAGCTCACTGTCAGGGCTGAGAAGTTCAGCAAGAGCGCTGTCGAAAAGATCGAGAAGGCAGGCGGAAAGGCAGAGGTCATCTGATGGAATTCCTTAAGACATTCTCTAGAGCATGGAAAATACCGGAGATCAGACAAAAGATCATCTTCACACTTCTGATGCTGCTGGTATTCAGGATCGGGTCGAATATCCCGGTCCCGGGTATCGATAGAGAGTATCTTGCTCAGATGTTTTCGGGAGACACGGGACTGCTGGATCTGTTCGACCTGTTCTCGGGCGGCGCGTTCAGCAACTTCACGATATTCGCGCTTTCGATCACGCCGTACATCACGGCGTCGATCATCGTCCAGCTTCTGACCATCGCGTTCCCGTATTTTGAGAAGCTCGCTCACGAGGGAGCTGAGGGACGCAAGAAGATGGCGACGATCACGAGGTACATGACTGTAGTACTCGCCGTCATCCAGGCCATCGGTCTGACCGTAGGTCTGTTCAGAAGAGCCATCGTCGATCAGAGCGTGTTCAACACCATCACGATCATCGTCGTACTGACCGCCGGCACATCCTTCCTGATGTGGCTCGGCGAGCAGATCAACGAGTACGGCATCGGAAACGGTATCTCGCTGATAATCTTCGGCGGCATCGTTGCCAGACTCCCGTCCGCGATCAGAGGCATCGCGGCGCAGGTCAGAGAAGGAGCCGTATCGATGGTAGCGGTCATCGTACTGGCCATCGCAGCCGTGCTGGTCACGATGGTGATCATAGAGATGCAGCAGGGCGTAAGAAAGATCCCGGTACAGTACGCGAAGCGCGTAGTGGGACGCAAGATGTACGGAGGTCAGTCGACTCACATTCCTATGAAGGTGAATCAGGCGGGCGTTATCCCTATCATCTTCTCGATCTCGCTGCTGCAGTTCCCGCTGACGATCACGTACTTCTTCCCGAACTCGGCATTCACTGATTTCGTGAGCAAGTATCTGTCGCCTTCGGGCAATCCGGGCGTGTGGATCTATGCCGGACTGAACATACTGCTTACAATGTTCTTCACATATTTCTACACTGCTATCATGTTCAACCCGACGGACGTCGCCGACAACATGAGGCAGAACGGCGGATTCATCCCGGGCATCAGACCGGGAGTGGCGACCGTGGAATACCTGTCCAGGATCATGAGCAGACTCTGCTTCGCAGGCGGACTGTTCCTGGCGGCAGTAGCCACGCTCCCTACGATCGTGAGCGTGTTCACACCTTTCAACTTTGCATTCGGCGGCACTTCGCTGCTGATCATGGTCGGCGTTGCGCTCGATATCGTACAGCAGCTTGAGAATCAGATGCTGATGAGGAACTATCAGGGCTTCCTTAAATAAGGAGAAAGATATGAGAGCAGTACTTTTAGGACCTCCGGGTGCGGGCAAAGGCACCCAGGCGGTAAGACTGGTCGAGCAGTACAATGTACCGCAGATCTCGACAGGGGACATCTTCCGCAGGAATATAAAAGAAGGCACGGAACTCGGAAAGAAAGCCCAGGAGTACATGAACGCCGGGCAGCTCGTTCCGGATGAGCTGGTCGTTGACCTGGTCAAGGACAGACTCATGCAGGATGACTGCAAGAACGGATATCTGCTCGACGGATTCCCGAGGACCATCTATCAGGCGGTAGGCTACGACACTCTGATCGAGAGGCTTACCGGCCGCAGAGTGTGCAAGGCGTGCGGAGCGGGCTACCACATCAAGAACATGCCTCCGAAGGTCGAAGGCGTGTGCGACAAGTGCGGCAGCGAGCTCGAACAGCGCAAGGACGATACGAAAGAAACGGCCGTGAACAGGATCTCGGTATACGAGGAATCGACAGCGCCGCTGATCGATTACTACACCGGGACAGGCGCGCTCAGAAACTTCAACGCCGAGAAGGATCCTGACGAGCTGCTCAAAGAGATCGTCGCGGAGTTGGGAGCGTAAGCTGCATGATAGTGATCAAGTCAAAGCGAGAGATCGAACTCATGAGAGAGCCGTGCAGGGTCACGGCAGAGCTGCTGAAGGACCTTGAGTCCTACATCGAGCCCGGAAGGACCACGATGGATATCAGCGAGTTCGTCGAGAAACGTATAGAGAGTCACGGAATGACACCGACATTCAAGGGTTACGGCGGATTTCCCGCCGCAGCCTGCGTGTCAGTCAACGAGGAGGTCATACACGGGATCCCTTCGAAGACAAGGGTCCTGAAGGAAGGCGACATAGTGAGCATCGACGTGGGCGCGACGTTCAAAGGCTACAACAGCGACGCGGCGCGCACATATCCCGTCGGAGCCATAAGCGCCGAGGACCGGAAGCTCATCGATGTCACGAAGCAGAGCTTCTTCGAAGGCATCAAATACGCGATGGAGGGTTACCGGATCGGAGACATCGGACACGCTGTACAGCAGTACGCCGAGGGCTTCGGGATGGGAGTAATAAGAGACTATACCGGACACGGAACAGGCTCAAAGCTCCACGAGGACCCGTTCATCCCGAATTACGGCAAGGCCGGCAAGGGTGCTAAGATCGAAAGAAACATGACTCTCGCGATCGAGCCGATGCTGGCGCTCGGAACTTACGAGGTGAGAGTGCTCGGCAACGAATGGACCGTAGTGACAACAGACGGAAGGAAAGCCGCTCATTATGAGAACACCATACTGGTGACTGACGGCGAACCCGAGATAATGACTCTGTAACGGGAGGAAGCAAATGGCTAAGAACAATACTATAGAGGCAATGGGCACCGTAGTCGATGCGCAGCCGAATGCAATGTTCAAGGTAAGGCTCGACAACGACTTCGAAATACTCGCTCATATTTCCGGAAAAATCAGAATGAACTACATCAGAATACTGCCGGGCGACAGGGTCAAGGTGGAACTTTCGCCTTACGACCTGACACGCGGCAGGATAACATGGAGGGAGAAGTAACTATGAAAGTTCGCGCATCTGTAAAGCCTATGTGTGACAAGTGCAAGATCATCAAGAGACACGGACGTGTGATGGTCATCTGCGAGAATCCTAAACATAAGCAGAGACAAGGATAATCAAGATCCTCGAACACGCTCGCATCGCATTGCTGATGCGCTGCGTTTCGAAAAAAGTACAATAAAATGCATTGCAAAAATGCTACTATTAAGTGTTCGCGCGTAACCCAAGGTTCAAGTATGCCTTGGGCGTTCGCACGCTGACAGACACTGTTGAAGAGCCCTGCAGGACCGGGTCTGCAGAACAAGGCTTAAAAGTACATGGAACACCCGTCTGTATCGCCCCCGGGAAGGCGACGGAAGATGGGAAAGGAGGAAAAACATGGCAAGAATTGCCGGAGTGGACCTGCCTAGAGACAAGAGGATCGAATACGGTCTTACTTACATCTACGGTATCGGGCTCACGACATCCAGAGAGATCCTCGCTAAGGCGGGGGTGGATCCTGACGTAAGAGTCAGAGATCTGACAGAAGAAGACGCCGGTAAGATCAGAAGAGTCATCGATGCTGACTACATGGTAGAGGGTGACCTCAGAAGAGAGGTTTCTCTTAACATCAAGAGGCTCATGGAGATCGGATCCTACAGAGGCATCAGACACAGAAGAGGACTCCCTGTAAGGGGTCAGAAGACGAAGACGAACGCAAGGACCCGCAAGGGACCGAAGCGCCTCGCCGGAAAGAAGAAATAAGGGGAAGGAGGTATAAGTTATGGCAGCTGTTAAGAAGACAGTACGTAAAAAGAAGAGAGAACGCAAGAACGTTGAACGCGGCCAGGCTCATATCCAGTCCACCTTCAACAATACGCTGATCACACTGACCGACATGGACGGAAACGCGCTCAGCTGGTCCAGCGCCGGATCGAACGGATTCAGAGGCTCCCGCAAGAGCACGCCGTTCGCGGCAGCAGAGGCAGCTACAGTAGCGGCAAAGGCGGCCATGGAGCACGGCCTCAAGACGGTAGAAGTCTACGTCAAGGGACCGGGATCCGGAAGAGATTCCGCAGTCAGAGCACTTGAGACTGCAGGCCTCAAGGTAACCATGATCAAGGACATCACACCGATCCCTCACAATGGTTGCCGTCCGCCTAAGAAGAGAAGAGTCTAATCGGGAAGGAGGAGCATAATATATGTCAAGAGACAGAGGACCTGTACTGAAGAGAGCAAGAGCTCTGGGCATCGAGCCTCAGTACCTGGGTGTAAATAAGAAATCCAAAAGACATGGCGCTGTAAGACGCCGCAAGAAGAGCGAATACGGAATCCAGCTGACCGAGAAGCAGAAGGTGAGATTCACTTACGGACTCAGCGAGACTCAGTTCCGCAACCTGTTCGACAAGGCATCGAAGAGAAAAGGCGGAGCCGGTGAGAACCTCCTCATCATGCTCGAGAGCAGACTCGACAATGTTGTATTCAGAATGGGATTCGCAGCAACAAGAAGAGAAGCCAGACAGCTGGTAAACCACGGTCACTTCCTGGTAAACGGCAAGAAGGCAGACATCCCTTCGATGGAGCTCAAGGCCGGTGACGTCGTATCCGTCAAAGAAAAGTCGCAGTCATCCCCTAAGTTCACTGAACTCAGGGAAATGATCATCACTACTCCTGCATGGATCGACCTGAATCTCGACAAGTTCGAGGGCAAGATCACCAGAACTCCTGAGAGAGAGGACGTTGACCTTCCTATCGAAGAGCACTATATCGTAGAGTTCTATTCGAGATAGCAGTCTGAGCCGGCGTGAGTCCGGCGCAAGAAAGTCGTTTCAACTGAATATAGCAGGAGGAAGAGAATGATCGAAATTATTAAGCCAACAATCACCAAGGAAGTTGATGACAACGGTCGTTACGGCAAATTCGTGATCGAACCTCTTGAGAGGGGTTACGGGACAACACTCGGAAACTGCATGAGAAGAGTGCTGCTCAGCTCGCTTCCGGGCGCGGCGATCACAAGCGTCAAGATCGACGGGATCCTCCATGAGTTCTCGACGATACCGGGCGTCAAGGAAGACGTCACGGAGATCATCCTTAACCTCAAGAGACTCGCAGTCAAGGTGGACGGAGATGAGGACAGAAGAGCCATCATCAATGCCGTCGGACCATGCGAAGTCACGGCAAAGGATATCCTCGTTGATGCGGATACCGAGATATTCAATCCGGATCTGCACATCGCCACGCTTGCCGACAACGCAACGCTGGTAATGGAGATGAACATCGCGACGGGCAAGGGCTATGTTCCTGCAGAGCAGAACAAGACTCCGGAGACCCCTATCGCGGTCATCCCTGTGGATTCCATCTTCACACCGGTCAAGAAAGTCAACTTTACGGTTGAGAACACAAGAGTAGGTCAGGTCACGGACTTTGACAGACTCATAATCGAGATCTGGACAGACGGTTCGATCACACCTGAAGAGGGCGTGTCGATCGGAGCCAAGATCATTCAGGAGCACCTTGAGCTGTTCATCGGCCTCGGTGCAGAAGTCAGCGACATGAAGTTCATGATCGAGAAGGACGAGGACCGCAAGGAAAAGGCGCTCGTCATGGCGATCGAAGAACTCGAGCTGTCCGTGCGTTCGTTCAACTGCCTGAAGAGAGCGTCCATCAACACCGTTGAGGAGCTGACTCAGAAGACAGAGGAAGACATGATGAAGGTCAGGAACCTCGGAATGAAGTCGCTGGTAGAAGTCAAAAACAAACTCGCTGAGCTGGGTCTTTCCCTCAAGCCGAGCGATGAAGAGTAATCGAAAGGAGCATATCGATGAAAGGTTATAAGAAGCTGGGCAGGAATTCTGCGCACAGAAAATCCATGCTGAGAAACCTCGTCACCGATCTTTTCAGAGAAGGCAGGATCACAACGACTGACATGAGAGCCAAAGAGGCGGGACGTCAGGCAGAGAAGCTCATCACGATCGCAAAGAAGGGCGACCTTCACGCGAGAAGACAGTGCCTCGAGTATCTGTTCGATGAGGATGTTGTGACAAAACTCTTCGATGAGATCGCTCCGGGCTATGAGGGCCGCAACGGCGGATACACAAGGATCCTCAAGCTCGGACCTAGACAGGGTGACAACGCTGAAGTTGTATATCTCGAGCTGGTATAAGAAAAACACTAATCAAAAACTGCGTCGGATCACCGGCGCAGTTTTTGATATTCCGTATCTGAAATCGATATAATTTTCATCAAAACCGCGGACTTTTATTGCTGCCGGTCTGTATCAGTTACGCTGTCTCCGCCGTCGATTCGCTTCATCGAGGCGAGAACTTTTTCAAAGTCCGCGATATAGTCCCGGGTACGGGTCTCATCATTCTGCATGACCGTGAATAAGAATATCCGCTTGTTTTCTTCGTCTACAAGGAACCAGGCTCTCTCGTCCGCGTTCTCATAGATATCCAGAGTCTGTACGATACCCTTCATATCCGCCACAGTGATATCCTCTGTGTTCAGGACAGGCCTTTCCGGCGTGCTTTCACGCTGAGCTTCAAAGCCGTATATCCTGGAATCCATATCCGGGATATCGGTCGCAGTAAGATCGATAACGGCTTCATTGCCTATGTCGTAGCGGTAGCCTTTTTCATCCTGATATGAAGGCTCCTGACAGTAGTCAGGCAGTTCGAATGAAAAGCCCCAGGCTTCGAGAGTGTTTGCGGAAATCACCGGTTTTGTTTTAGGCGGGGTATTCTCATCGCCGCCTGAACAACCGGTGATCAGCATGCAGCCGATCAGCAGCATTATTATAAATAAGAATGATCTCTTTTTCATGTCGGCTCTCCTCTCATATCGCATTCGCGCTTCGTGTTATATGAAGTATATCAAACCGCGAAAGTAAAAATGTATACGGTAATCACAGACCTGCATAGCTTCAGAAAAACATTACTGCTCATGAACGGACAAGACTCCAGGATTCCGGTGCTCCGGAACTGTCTAGAGTATCATTCTCGCTGTTGTAAGTGAACCATGCTGTCCCGCTGTCAGAATAGTAGAACACAAGAGTATTATCATCTATATGCCAGCTGCAGTTTTCATCTACACCGTACTGACTTTCCACCAGCAGCTGTCCGGACTCGAGAACATCATATTTGAAAGCTCCGTCTTCTGTCCGCCATCTTCCGATAAGTGCTTCCGTGTCATAGGGCTCAGCCGCCTCGTTTTCTGTAAGAGGTTCTTCATCAGTCTGGATTGGCACTGCCTCCGGTATATCAACTGACTCAATTGCGATTTCCGGTCCGGGATACTGTATCGACCCATCTGGCTGATCCATGTTGCCGGTCGAGCATCCGGCGAGCATGATGAAGCTTATCAGCAGCGTTGTTATTAAAAGAATAAATCTGTGTCTGTTCATGTCCGGCCTCCGTTACTTTCCGATCTGATACATCAAGTATAGCAGTCCGTAATTGTAAAACTGTAATTAGGCAATTAATAATATGGTGTGAAGAACACTTCTCCCTCTGGAGTTTGTACGGTCATGAAGAAATTGATGTTCCCCAATTCATGCAACGACTTTAAATACAGAATATACAGGTCGTTTAACTCTTCCTGTCTATTACCTCCTTTTCCATAGATTTACAGATCTCATCAGAAGGCTTATCGTCGATACCGCATTCACGTTTTCTGTTATCTAAAGAATAACATCCCCGCGAATGTAAAAATGCAAAAAACAATCCTGCATATCCGGTCTGATATATTCGATCCATAGGATAAAACTTGTGAGCGAGGAAAGGAATCAGCCATGAGAAAAAGCACTGCTAAAGCAATAATAGTCTTTGGTCTTATCGTAATTGCTCTGATCATCATGCCTTTTTTTGAATATACACTCCAGAGCCATGATGATACCGGGGAAACAGCCGAAAGACTCCCGGACAGCTATGCAGAGGTAGTCGGATCATCCATGTCTCCGACACTCGAGGACGGGGATATAGTCGGAATATATTACGATGAGACGCCGGAGTATCATGACCTCATCACGTTCCGGTACAAAGATGAAAAGTACATCAAGAGAGTCATCGGACTTCCGGGCGACACGATCTTCATTCATGACGGAGATGTTTTCAGGAACGGAGTAAAGGAAGTGCGTTTTTCCGAGACAGAAACATGTCCATACAGTATGGACGATGAAGTTGTCGTACCGGAGCAATGCTATTTCGTCCTTGGAGACAACCGGAAAAGCTCGTGGGATTCGAGAGTGATCGGTCCTGTGGATATACGTGATGTGGAGGGTGTAGCGGAGAAATCAGAGGAGTACAGTACTGATGCAAAAAACGATCTTACATGCTGTTCTGGAGAGAACGGAGAGAAGAATTACTATAAAAAAGAAAAAATAAAGACAGATGCTGAATACGATCTGAAAGACCTTGTGGGAGTATATAGCAATGGGCAGTCAAATATTATCATACGTAAACGAATGGATACTGACTTTGACGATATGGAAGTAGGTGTAACTGTAAAATGGGCATCTGTAGAAACTCCAATGGTTTGGAATATGAACGGGAGTTATGACCCTGGCACGGCGACGATCAACTATAATGAAGGAAACTACTATGAGGGTCCTGCTTCTGATGGTAGTAATAAACTCGATATCAAGTATTCAGATGGTTCAGGGAGGTTTATATTTGAGGATAACACTTCTTTCATTTGGGAAGATGATAAAGACGGTGCAGGTGATGGAGAGATTTTCAACAGCTGCGTGTCTTATGCAGATCAAGAGTTTGCCGGTATCTGGAGGCGCTCCACAGGAGAGTATTATGAGCTGAATGAAGATGGGTCGTATTCTTTTGTCAGTGGGGAACAGAATACGGAAGGCAGATGGGCTGTAATAGAAGCTCCATTCGGAGACGAGACCAGATATTATATTATTCTTGATGATAATAAGGACCTGTTTGAATATTCCAAATATTCCGAGAATGTGGACTGTATACTTTTAAACAATACTAATATCTTTTTCAGGGGCGATGAATAAAAAAATCTTTCCGCACCTGCGAATATGGTGCTATGAAAAACGATCCTGCATATCCGGAATGATATACTCGGTTTATCAAATAACGCAGCTCTGTTTGACATACCTGCGGGCAATGAAACCAGTTGAATAAAGTAAACACTACAGCAGTTTTTCCCACTCGGCAGTCTTGCTCCTGGATGCGAGGTAAGACTTATACAGATAGAAGTTTTCCTGAGACATGGCCATGATCTCGGCTTCCTGAAGCAGGAGCGTCATAGGATCATCGGCATTCATATAATCTATAAGGAAGTCATCTATTTCGTGTTCTGAGCTGAGTATGCGGAAGCCGCAGCCGCTGAGGATCTCCTGCAGACGGTCTACGTTGATCCGGTGTTCTTCAGGAACATCAGACTCCTTGTCAAAGAAGAGCAGGAATGCAAGGAGAGTAGTACGATCCAGGTCTACGGTTCCGCGCAGGACTTTTCGAAGGAAGTTTTCACCCACCCTGCTCTGAACGGCCGGCTTGGAATCTGCATCCAGAGAGTATGCATTATCAGCTTCTGCATCTCTTCTTTCCATTTCGGACTGCTGCCATGAGATGATCTCCTCGTCGCTTTTATCAGAAAGGGATGCATTGTAATTTCGCAGATAAGAGGCCAGATCCCTTTTCTGAACTTTACTGAGGTGATTAATGTCATAACGCTCGAGCAATACGCTGAGCCAGTCTATGCTGGTGTATTCGAAATAAAAGGACTGGAATTCATCGTATATAGCGGACAAAGAAACAGGTGCTTCAAGAATAAGCGCAGAAGCTTCGGCCGGACTGTGCTTTTTTCTCGAAAGAGTGCTCTGGACCCTGAAAACAGACAGCCTTGAAAAGGCCCTGCTTGACCCGTGGCCGCTTTCCAAAGCCCGGCAGTAATCCTGTCTGCGGGTCTCAAGGAAGTACATGAGGTATTTGCAGAAATAATATCTGGTGACTTCTCTGACGAAGCTGAATTCAGAGGTGTTTCGGAGAAGATATTTCAGAAGCTCCTTTTTATCACTGCCGGCATCCGAAAGATGCGCCTGAATGCCGTTGGTCCTGTGCATAGTTTCGTAATAGTTATCGGATGCATCCTCAGAATTTTTAGCAATGTATTTACGAATGTCTTTCAGTGAAAGCCTGGAACTTGAGAGAAGAGGCTCTTCGTTGATTTTGCTTCGGATGAACTCGCTCTCTTTGAGCAGACTTTGCCATTCGTCATAAGAAAGATTGTTGCTGAAAGCATATATCAGAGTAGCCTCGTAAGGATTTCTGGCATATAGCTGCTCGCAGTCGAAAGATACAAGAGCAGCATTGAGCTCGCTCAGAGACAATTTTCTGACGAAAGCATCTGCAATGATTTTATATCTCAGAGGGACATTTTTAAGATATTTGTCGTTTGCCAGCAAAGCAGGATCGATAATAGGCTCCGTGCTGGAGGCAAGGAGTTCGCTGATAAGATCATCCATCAAACTGTGTTTATTATTGCTGTTTTTTCTCATAAAAGGCTTGTCTCCTTGTAAATATTCTGCGTTCACTTTTATTTTACAGAAATGCGTTGGTCTAGTAAAACGTTATTGCAATTTTGGTGTGTTATAATGATTTCTACTGATAGATACGGCGTTGCCGTGTAGTAGAAATCATTGATCTTCGGAGGCTGGGCTCCTGCGATAAAATGATTTCTACTGATAGATACGGCGTTGCCGTGTAGTTGAAATCATTGATCTTCGGAGGCTGGGCTCTTCCGATAGAATCAAGAGAGGAAAAATGGAAAAAAACAAAACTTCTGAAAACAGAATAAACGGTGCCTGCGGATGCGCAAAAGGTAAAGTCCGCGAAAACAACGAAGACAATTTCTACTTTGCAGGGGAATACCTGGAGAGCGAAAACGATGGCATGAAAAATGCCATAAAGCGCTCGCTGAAAAACGATCCGGAAAAGATCCCGGGGGTATTTGCCGCGGTCTTTGATGGAATGGGCGGCGCTCAGTACGGAGAGATCGCAGCGTATGAAGCGGCGGTTTGCACGGACGCCTTTCTGACTCATGTAAAGGAAAGCGGATCCTGCGACGGAACTCCAATGCTCAGAAACCTATGCGATTACATCAATAAGGAGGTATTCAAAGCCGGAGAAGAAAAAGGCATTCAAAAGATGGGAACCACCATGGCGGCTCTGTACTTTCACGGCAGCAACGTCTGGTCCTGCAATGTCGGGGACAGCCGCTGCTACAGGTTGAGAGACGGAGTCCTGGAACTTCTGTCGGAAGACCATGTAGAGGAAATGTATAGCATCGACAGGATCAATAATAAAAAGAAGCCGGGACTTGTTCAGTATATGGGGATGGATCCGAGTGAAATCAGGCTGGAACCGACCATAAACTGCAGAAACCTGAAAAACGGAGACAGCTACCTTATATGCAGCGACGGTCTCACGGATATGGTGGCGGAATCGGATATTGCAAACATAATCAGGGAAACAGATGATGCCGGGGACACTGCAAACTGTCTTATAGACCTGGCGCTTATGAACGGCGGAAAAGATAATGTAACAGTTATCGTATGTAAATGCTAGACGTGGAAAAACGAGAGGTACAAAGTGAACGGTTTTGAGAAAATAAACATCCCCTGGGAGGACTGGAAAATCGTGAGAGAACTCGGTGAGGACTCCTGCGGAAAGGACTATGAGATCGAGCGTACCCAGCATGGGATCACAGAGAGGGATGCTCTTAAGATCATCAGGATCCCTAAAAACCGCAGGGAGTACGAAGCGATGTTAAGGCTGACATCGGAAGATGAAGAAAGCACCAGGGCGGTTCTCTCTGAAAAAAAGGATAGGTTAATAAACGAGATCCGTGCAGTTCAGCGTCTGGATGCGACAGATAATATAGTCGGCATCAAGGATTGGAGCGTCTCAAAACTCGATGACGGATACAGCTGGGAAATATACATCAGGATGGATCTGCTGACCCCGCTGGTACAGTATGTAAAGAAGAATAAAGGTCTGGAAGAAGAGGAAGTCATAAAGCTCGGAGAAGATATATGCAGAGCTCTTGTGGAGTGCGAGAAAGAAAAGATCGTTCACAGAGATATCAAGCCGGACAATATCATGGTGTCTGATAGCGGTATATTTAAGCTTGGCGATTTCGGAATCGCGAGATACCTCGAAGACGATACCACAATGACGGCGGGAGTCGGAACCAGAGCGTATATGGCGCCTGAGATCAACAACATCGAAAAAGCCGGCAAGACAGTAGACATCTACTCTCTGGGACTGGTGTTGTACGAAATGCTGAATAACTGC
>CADBFL010000007.1 GCA_902793875.1 uncultured Eubacteriales bacterium
TTCGAATCAAATATGAAATCAATCCGCGCAGGGTCCGCACTTTGTTCTAGTAGAGGATGAAGAAACATGTTAAAATGGTCACAGGATTTATATATCGGGGACGAAATATTTGACAGTTTCAAGGCTGTCAGGGAAAAACTGGATCGTGGAGAACCGGTCATTCGGGCATGGCTCCTCACAAAGCCGGCCAATCCGGTCAATCAGCTCGAGATCATGAACTGCCGATACCTCGTGCAGGAGGCCTGCAGGGAGCATGTTCCGGAAATTATCGGGATGGCGCTTGACCGGAGTGAGGCGGTCAGGATGATCCTTCGCATGACAGAGGCCTGTGTGGAAAGGACGAACAGTGCTGATCTTCGGGCTTTTCTCGAAACGGCTCCGGAGATCCCTGAAATACATCACATTCATTAAGACATAAGCAAAGCGGGTATTAAAAGGATGTCGATCATACTGACAATATTAAAAGTAATAGGAATTATACTTCTTATTATCCTTCTCATTATACTTGCTATCCTTCTTCTCGTTCTCTTTGTTCCGATCCGCTACAGTGCAGGCGGGAGAAAGGAGGGCGACGTTCTGGAGTTTTCGGGAAAAATGAAGGATGGAAGTTTACTTCCGAAGAAAAACGAAAGGATCAACGATTCATGATGAATGTGATCGACCGGATCGCGCTCACGCTCGCCGTGATCGGCGCTCTGAACTGGGGGAGCATCGGGCTTTTCGCCTTTGATTTCGTCTCCTGGCTCTCCGGAGGCGTCGGCACGCCGCTCGCGCGGATCATTTTTACGCTGGTCGGGATCGCGGGGCTGTGGTGCGTCTCGCTGATCTTCCGCCCGGAACACAACTTCGAGAGACAGCGCCAGCACTAAGCGAACGGCTCCGAGCGATCGGAGCCGTTTTTTGTGACCGGAAGGTCATCTGCTGGTGTCCCTGGGGCGATTCGAACGCCCGGCACATGGTTTAGGAAACCATTGCTCTATCCCCTGAGCTACAGAGACAAGTTTTGACGCCTCGATATTGTAACACGCATCGTGCCATATATCAAGGCGTCAGAACAATTATGTGTCAAAGGATATATCTACTTTGTCCCTTTGCGGACGTACACCTTGCTCGTCGCGATGTACACCTTCTTCAGACCCTTCCTCTTGTAGGCCTTTACAACGAACCTGTAAGTGGTCTTGCGGCTTATCCTCTTGCCGTACAGCCTGGAGAGAGATTTCTTGGTCGTCTTTCCGGACAGGACGGTCGCCGTCTTTTTAGTGTAGATGTTCTTCTTGTCGTTGGTGCGGACATAGATATCGTAGCCCGAAGCTCCGGACACTCTGCCCCAGCGGAGAGTCATCTTTCCGAGCTTTGATATGTCCATGCCGAGGCCCTTGTCGATCGGCTCCGTAGCCGGAGCAGGCGCAGGAGACGGAGCAGGCTCAGGCTTCGCGCTTTTGTCCTCGAACAGGATGGCTCTCGGATAGAAATCCGTTCCGCCCTTTCCGCCGCTTATCTTCTTTCCTCTCAGCAGCCCCAGCTCGAAGTACAGCGACTGCGGATCATCCAGGATGTTCGTGTAGTTAGCCTTGAGTCTGAGCTCAGGTCTGTCTGACAGCGCGGCGTTCCATGCGTCTCTTGCTCCGGATGCGCAGTTCTTGCTGAAGATCGAGTAGTAGTTGTTCGCCGGGTCCGCCATGTAGCCTGCCATCGCCGCGAACTCCTCTGCGGTTATGTCGACAGTGTAGTAGTTGTTAGGCGTCTGGATGTCGTTGCGCCTGAACTGATTGAACAGCTCTCTGTCGATGCATGTGCCGCCCTCCGAATGGCCGCAGGCAGGGATGTAGCCGTATTTCTTTTTCGTCCTGTACATCTGGACTATCGTCGACGCGAGACCGTCGAACGCCTCCTCAGGATCGAATTCCTCGCTTCCGTCCTGATAGAGATGTATCTGCCTGATAAGCTCTGCGGTATCCTTGCTTGACGTGATCTCGCTGTTCTCAAGGGCGCGCACCATCGCGGTGAGGTTCGTGTCATCGAAGCTGTAGTTGGATACGGTCATGCTCTCGCCTTTTTTAAGCGAGATGTTCTCAGGCTCTGATCCGGCGCCGTTGCTGTCTACGTCGAAACAGGATTCCCTTTCCTCGCGGCTGATACCGAGCTCATTGTTATTGTAGAGAGCCGGGTCGTGAGCGTATTTGCCCGGGTTTTCGTTGTAGTCTTCGAGCAGCGCGATATGCTTGCTGTTAGGCTTGTAGTACTCATAGTAGCTGGCGCTGAGATCCACATCCTCTTTCGCCGTGAACGTCATCGCGCCGTGAGCGACCAGCTCGCCCTTGTTGATCGTACGGGCGTGGATCGTAAGAGTTCCCACGATCCTGTCTCCGTTGTACTTTCCGACTACGACCTTGCAAGGCGCGCAGACGGTGTCTCCCGAAGAACCGGCGTACGCGGTGACATAAACGGCCATGCCGTTTTCAGGAATGTCTCCCGTGACTTTTATGAGTCCGCTGTCGCTGACGGAAACCAGCGGACTGGACGAGATATATGTGATGCTCTTGTCGTATACAGGGAGCAGTCCCGCGATGATCCCGCTGTAACGGGTCTTCGCCTTGAGCTGATAAGTATCGCCCTTCTTCGCGAGGCTGATCTTCTCAGGCACGCCCGTGACGCTTGCCTCCCTGGCGGTGTATGTGATGCTGACGTCCCTGTCGGCCGTGAAGGTCTCTCCCGGACCGATGCTCTTTATGCCTGCTCTGACGGAGGCGAGCACCTTGCTGTCTGTCCATGCCGGGATGACCTTGAGCTTTGTCCCCTTCGGCACGAGATAACCCGAGCACGGGATGTCTCCGACCGGATCGCCGTTTTCGTCTGTGACCGCGACCCTGATGCTTCCGCTGTCATCGAAGCTGACGGCTGCCATCGAGCTCCTGCTCCTGTATACATTTATGTGGAACAGAAGACGGATCTGGCTGTTGCCCTCCGCGTATGCCCATACATCGGTCGAGCCTTCGGCGGAGGCCTTCAGCACCTTGTGCGAATCGTCCGCGTAAGTCACGACGTTGTTTGCAGGAGCGCCGTCTTCCGTGACGATCTCCCATTTCATGCGGTCCGAACCTGTCGAGAGCTCCGCGTAATCGGAGATCCTGAGAGTGCCTCCCTTTTCGGTCTGCACGGAGGTGCTGCCCTTTGCCCTGAGCTCGGTCTGCCTGTAGTAGACCCTGAGCTTCGAGCTCTTCTTGGCAGGCATCTTTACGACATACGCCTGCTCGTCGGCGTCGAAGTGTTCGTCGTCCATGAAGGAGCTGCCGTTCATCGTTATATCGCTGAGAGCGCAGGCAAGATCGCCCCCCTCGCCGGCGGTCGTCTTCACGAAGATCTCGCGCCCTTCCTCAAAAGAGGCGTCGGCGCCGACGGCTTCGCGCTCACCGCCATCTCCGATGGTATAGACTTCGGTCTTCAGATTGAGGCCCTCCGCCTTGCCTATGTATGTATTGAGATCGTATTTCTCATACGAAGGGATATCCCCGCTCTCGAGATCCTCAGGCGCGCTCACGTAGACCCAGCCGGTCTCATCGCGGAATCCCGCGCCGGGCTCCTGGACCTCCGAAGAATTATTGAGATAGTATCCCGGCAGCCTGTCAACGATGCTGTCTCTGACGCTTTTAGGAGCGTCGAATTCCGAATAGATGCCGCTGCCGTTCTTGTACAGTTTGTACGCTGTATCCTTGCCGTTCCTTGTTCCGACTGCCGCGTTCCATGCGCCGACCGCGACCGTCGCGCAGCTGTTGTTCATGATGGAGAAGTTCTCGTTGTTGCCGCTGAGCGCATCGGTGAGTGCGTCGAGCTGGTTCCGGGTTATGTCGAGCTCGTATGTCACGTTCTCGTACTGATCCCATTCGAGCTTCTGGTTATACAGCTCCCTGTTGAAGCAGACTCCGCCGTCTACAACGCCGTCAGTCCATTTTCTGTAGTCGAGCCCGGCGTCTTCGATTATTTCCTTGCAGTTTTTGTAGGCCTTTTCGAAGGAGATCTTATCAAGCTCGACCAGAGCGAAGAGGTTCTCGATAGCCGCTGTCTTGCCTTCCCTGCGCAGTCCGCCCCAGAGCGAGCTGTTTCTGAGCGAGCCGAGAGCAGCCTGAGGGACCGTAAGATCGAAGTCGCGGTACATTCCTATCGTGACGATCTCGCCGCGGTCCAGGACCATGGTATCCAGGTCGTCTCTGTACGTGAAATACTTATCGGCGTCCTTGCCGGTATGGTTGGAACCGTTCGAGATGTCTTTCCTGATGTCCCTGTAATAGCTGTCGGAGATCTCGTATGCCGCATAGAGGTCGTCGACCGTTACCTTCACGCCGTCCTTATATGACGTAAAGAGGAGGTAGACATGGCCGTCATAGAACTGCATGTCATCGTTGTACCTCGCGAGTATCTTGAGCCTTCCGACTGTATCGGAACCGTCATCGTATCTGCTGACGATGACCTTGAGCTGATCCTCAGCGGATCCCGATGCGGCTTTGAGGACTGTCTCGCCCTCCTTCATGGCGTTGAGATTTCCGCTGCCGTCGACCCAGGCGGTCGTCGGATCCTCGGAAACGTAGCCCTCGTAGCCTGAGAGGATATCTCCGGCTGTCATCCTGACGGTACCGCCGCCGGACCCGTCATCCGGCGCAGCGAATGCCGCAGCAGGCATGAAGCTCAGAAAGATCATGAAAGACAGTAAAAGAGATGTGATTCGTCTGATGTTTTTTCTCATTTCCCTACCTCTATATGTATTAAGGTGATCTGCTGCATGTATTCTACAGTAAAAAGGGTGGTCATGCCATCAAAAAAGAAGCGCGTATCGTGCATTTTCGTGTCCAAAAAAAACAGAGAATAGGTGCTCATGACGGGGTTTTTAGCGTATAATGGTTATGTCCGGAATAAAAATCGGTTTCAGTTTGAAGTTTGTTTAAGCTCCGCGTCATATGATCGCGGACAGAGGGTAAGGCTATCGGAGGAGAAGCGTTATGTATAAGGAGACACTCAGACAGGTATGGGCCGAGATCGACATGTCGGCTTTCGACCACAATGTAAAGCAGATCAGCAATCACATGGAATGCCCTAAGATGATAGGAGTCATCAAGGCTAACGGATACGGACACGGCGCTACGGAGTGCGCCAGGGTGCTTAAATATAACGGCGTCGAGGATTATGCCGTGGCCACCCTTGAGGAGGCCGTCAACCTCAGAGAGGACGGGATCGAGGGCAATATCGTAGTACTGGGATTCACGCCTGTGGAGTGCGTGGACACCGTCGTCGAATACGACCTGATCCCGGTGGTTATGTACTACGAATATGTAGAGGCTCTCAGTGAAGAAGTAATGAAGCAGGGAGCCGATCCGGCGAAGGTCCTCTTCGGCCTGGACACCGGCATGGGCAGGATCGGATACAGAGTGTTCACCGACGAGGAGCGCGACTACGCGGTGGAGCGCTACAGACAGATGAGCGAGCTCCCGGGGATCGAGATCGCGGGAGTCATCACGCACTTCTCGACGGCCGACGAAGAGCAGAGGGAATACACGGAGATGCAGATCGAAAACTACAACGCGTTCATGGAAAAACTGAACGCCGCGGGATTCGACCCTAAGAAGATCTGCGCAAACTCCGCTTCGATCATGGTCTACCCTGAGGTGCATTTCGACGCGTGCCGCCCGGGCATCATCCTCTACGGACTCGCGCCGAGCGGATACCTCAAGGACAAGGTCCTCGATCTCAGGCCTGTCATGACTGTAAAGGCGGAGATCGTGAATCTGAAGAAAGTGCCTAAGGGCACATCGGTCAGCTACGGCCGCAAGTTCACCACGACTGCGGACGAGACCAAGATCGCGACCATAGGCCTCGGCTATGCGGACGGCTATTCAAGACTGAACAGCGGCAAGATCAGCGTGCTGGTCGGCGGCATCAAGTGCCCGGTGATCGGTAACATCTGCATGGACCAGTGCATGGTCGACGTATCGGCTGTGCCTGACGTGCATCGCGGCGATGAGGTCGTGATCCTCGGAAAGCAGGGAGACGAAGAGATCAGCGCAGACGATCTGGCGGCGATCAACGGAACGATCAACTACGAGATCACATGCTGCTTCGACCTGAGGATCCCTAAGGTATATATAAATTATCCGGAAGGAATGCTCGAAAAATAACAGAGATAATGGACCAGTTCACACAGATCGACGGCAACTATCTGATCGGCATACAGCGGACGCTGCATGCCGATTGGCTTACGCCGGTAATGAAAGCCATAACCATGTTCGGAGAAGGCGGGATCTTCTGGATCCTTGTCTGCATTGCGCTGCTTCTGTTCAGACGCACGCGCAGGCTGGGCATCATATGCTCCGTCTCTCTGGCCTTCACATTCCTGTGCTGCAACCTGATCATCAAGCCGACAGTCGACAGGACGCGTCCGTGGGTGCTGTTCAGGGAAGTCATAAGATATCTTGAACCGCCGGGAGACGCTTCCTTCCCGAGCGGGCATTCGGCCAACGCGATGGGCCCTGCCTGGGCGATGTTCCTCGCCAGCAGGCCGCCGCAGAGAAACAAATACGATGAAGTGCCGTGTCTGGGATGGCGCGGCACAGGAGTCGATGCGAAGCCCGTGCACATCATCTCGATCGCCGCAGTGGCGCTGGCCCTTCTGATAGGCCTGTCGAGGCTGTATCTGGGCATGCACTTTCCGTCGGATGTCGTTGCCGGCCTGCTCCTCGGCATGGTATGCGCCGCTGCGATGTTCATGGCTGTGAGGGCGTATGAGAAAAAGAGCGGCGCCCTGATCGGAAGCGGCGAACGCTCAAAAAAGAAGGCTGACGGAAAATGAAGGAAATGACCGGAAACAAATGGGACGGGCTGCTGGCTGATGAATGGCAAAAGCCGTATTATCAGGAACTGCGCTCGTTTCTTATTGAAGAATACGCACAGGGGACAGTCTACCCTCCGGCCCCGGACATATACAATGCACTGAGGATGACGGACTACGACGAGGTCAGGGCCGTCATACTGGGTCAGGACCCTTATCACGAGCCCGGCCAGGCGCACGGGCTTGCTTTCAGCGTGCAGGCGGGTACGCCGGCGCCGCCGTCGCTCGTCAACATTTTCAAAGAACTCGAAGACGATCTTGGCATAGTGCCTCCGCAGAGACCCGAAGGAGGACTTCTGGAGTCCTGGGCAAAGCACGGGGTGCTGCTTCTCAATACCGTTCTGACGGTGCGCGCGCACGAGGCGGGATCGCACAGAGGCAGGGGCTGGGAGACCTTCACCGACAGGGTGATTGAGCTGCTGGCTGAAAGAGAAGAGCCGATGGCGTTCATACTGTGGGGCGCTCAGGCGGGCGCGAAGCAGGATCTCATACTGAAGGCGCAGGGCGGGAAGACGCGGCATCTGATCATAAAGGCGCCTCATCCGAGCCCTCTTTCGGCATACCGCGGATTCTTCGGAGGCAGGTATTTCTCGAGGTGCAATTACTTCCTTGAGGACTGCGGCGAAGAGCCTGTCGACTGGTCGCTGTGAAATCTTGAAATACCTTCGCTTTTTTGCTAATATATGCGGGTGTGCGGCCGCGGCTTAAGCCTCGTTTAAACTGCGGGACGTATAACATAATACGGATAAAAAACCGCGCAGTGCGGCAAAACAATACAAACGGAAAAGAGGATCATAAAAATGTACGACAAGAAAAAGAAATTCAGAAGATCTCCTGTGACGATTATCTGCTTTGTTCTGGCAGCTCTGATGCTCATCTACACATGCTATCAGGCCGGCACCACGATCCGTCAGATCAACGAGTATTACGCTCAGTACGGAATGAAGGCCACGCCGGTCGAGTACATCACCTATGTGCTCCAGAGCGTCATCGGCACGCTGTTCAATGCCGTCGTTCTCTTCATGATGGCGAAGATACATGACGATGTAAGAAAGAACAATCCGGCCAACTACAGGAGCGATGAGGAGATCGTCGAAGCAGCCGAGGCAAAGAAGGCGGCAAAAGATACGAAGCAGTTCGAAAAGGGCGAGAAGGCAGCCGCCAAAGCAGCTGACAACAGCGATGTCAAGGTCAGCGTAAAGACTGAAAGCAATGAGCCTGTGGTCGTCGATTTCATCGCAGCCGACGCCGAAGCGCCTGCAGAAGCCGTGAAGGAGCCTGCGGCGAAGAAGCCTGCGGCAAAAAAGACTGCGGCAAAGAAGCCTGCTGCGAAAAAACCGGCTGCAAAGAAGACTGCGGCAAAGAAGACGGCAGACGAAAAGGACGCTCCTGAAAAGACCGCGGCAAAGAAAGCGGCCCCTAAGAAAAAGGCAGCTCCGAAGAAGACTGACGAAAAGAAAGAGGATAAGGCAGAAGAAAAGACAGAAGAGTAGTTCACTGAAGGCCGCGTGACCGGCAATGGCCGGACGCGGCCTTTTGGAATACGGAGGGTACATGATCGACTGGAAAGAAATAAGGCTTGAAGACAAGGCCGCGATAGAAGACAAGATATGCGCCAGCGGATGCCACGGAGCCGACTACAGCTTCACCAATCTTTACATTTGGCGCAAGGCGTACAAGCCGCTCATCGCATGGTGCGACGACCGCCTGCTTGTAGGCATGCCGCAGTGGAATGTATATGCGTATCCGAAGGGCGACGGAGAGATAAAAGGAAGCATAGAGCTTCTGCTCGACGAGGCCCACTCCCGCGGAGAAAAACTCTATATGAGAGGCCTCACGGACAGGACTCTTCAGGAGTTCCTGCCTCTTTACGGAGACAGGTTCGAGATCACTGAGGACCGCGACAACGCCGACTACATCTATTCGGCTGAGAAGCTCTGCGAGCTTCCGGGCAGGCATCTTTCATCGAAGCGGAACCACATAAAGCATTTCGAGAGGAACGGAGAATGGGAATTCGTCCCTGTCACCGAGGACACAAAGGCGGCCGGGGATTTCGTGAACGAGTTCTATCATGAAAAGAACGATCCGAGCCTCGCCGATGAGGCGGACGCGATCGAGGAGATGTTCAGAAACTACAGGGAGCTGGGGTTCCTCGGAGGACTGCTTTACCAGAAGGGCGAGCCTGTCGCGTTCACTGCCGGCACCAGACTCGATAACGAGGTCTTCGATACCCATTTCGAAAAGGCTCTGCCGGGAGTCGAGGGAGCGTACACCATGGTGAACCGCGAGTTCGCCAGGCTCGTGCGCGAACGCCTGCCTCAGATACAGTACTTCAACCGCGAAGAGGACATGGGCATCGAGGGGCTGAGACGCGCCAAGGAGAGCTATCATCCGGACTTCCTTCTCATGAAGTACTACGCGAAAGAGAAATAACCGCAGGAAGATGACGGATAAGAATTATGAGATAAAAACGACCGGTGAAAGCGGCGTGTACGAAGGGCTGCGCGGACTGTGGTGCGAAGTCTTCGGAGACGAGCCGGAGTACGTGGACGGAACGTACGGAAACTTCGGAGATGACATAACGGGATACGCTGTCACGGACGGAGGCGGCAGAGTGGTGAGCGCTCTTTCCTGCTATAGGTGCGGGACCTTCAGGGGGCAGGACGTATACGTCAGCTACGCTGTGTGCACCGCTCCTGATCACCGGGGGAAGGGACTTGCGGGCGCGCTTGTGAGACATGTCATGGACGAAGTGCTTGCAGGGGGCGGCATATCGCTGGTCTCTCCGCTCGATGAGAAGCTCGGAGACTGGTATTCGCACCTCGGATACGAGCCGTATTTCTTCGCTTCACGCGCCGCGCTGTTTACAGCAGACGATGACGATGACTTCGACGACTTCGATATCGGAGACGGGGAGGCTTTCGAAGCCTTCAGACCGCGCATAGGTCTTGAGCCGGCTGACGCCGATACATATAACAGGTACAGAGAGGCCTTTCTTGCCGGCAGGCCTCACGTCGAGCTGAGCGGCAGGATGCTGAAGCAGATCGGGTACGAGTGCTACGATGACGGAGGCCTTTACATCATAAACGGGGGCGACGCCATCTGCGACATATCCACGGCGGCAGGCGGAAGCCTCATCATGACGGAATTCATGCTGAACCCCGTGCTCGAGGAGCTCTCGCTCGAGATAGATACGGAGATAACGTCCGCGATCGCGAGGCAGACGGGAGCCTTCGAAGTGATGTACAGCGCTCCGGGAGCCGTGAGATGCCAGTCCATGGCGGCGGGCGTCAGAGCTTTCGATCCCGGAGAGGAAGGCTATGCATTCAGCGAAGCCTATTTCGGACACCCCATAGAATGATTTCCGACCCGACAGGAGGTAGCATATGAATATAGTTTGTCTTGACATGGAGGGCGTGCTCGTCCCGGAGATATGGATAGCGTTCAGCAAGGAGAGCGGCATACCCGAGCTCTCGCGCACTACAAGAGACGAGCCCGATTACGATAAGCTGATGAAGTGGAGGATAGGCATCCTCAGGGAGCGCGGGCTGAAGCTCAGTGACGTGCAGGATACGATCTCGAGGATAGACCCTCTTCCGGGAGCGAAGGAGTTCCTCGACGCGCTGCGCGAGGAGACCCAGGTCATAGTGCTGAGCGACACATTCTCGCAGTTCGCAAAGCCTCTGATGAAGAAGCTCGGATGGCCGGCGCTGTTCTGCAACGAGCTCATCATCGATGAAGAGGGCTACATCGCGGACATCAGGATGAGGTGCGACCATTCCAAGCTCACGACGGTCAGGGGCCTGCAGTCGATAGGCTTCGACACGATCGCGGCCGGAGACAGCTATAACGATCTTGAGATGATCGAAGCCAGCAAGGCGGGCTTCCTCTTCAGATCGACGGATCAGATCAGGAAGGACTACCCGCAGTATCCGGCGTTCGAGGACTACGACGAGTTCCTCGCTGCCATCAAAGATGCTCTGTGAAACACCGTCAGAGAGCGGCTCCAAAATTTCCTACTCAAGTTATAGGAATTCGCTTGATTTTGACTGCTCCCGGTTGTACTATAGTGGGGCAATAAAGAAAACGCATAATCATGAGATAAAAAGGAGACTGAAGATATGATCACTAAGGACATGGTAATCGGAGAAGTCATCAACGCTCATCCTGAACTCGTTCGCACGTTCTTTGCGAACGGCATGATGTGCATCGGCTGCCCTGCTTCCCAGGGCGAGTCCATCGACGAGGCAGCTCAGGTACACGGACTCGACGCCGACCAGCTGGTCAACGCGCTCAACGAGGCGCTCGGAGCATAACGGACGCCGGACCGGAATAAGGAAGACGCGTATGCGGCGGGGAGAAGGCGCTCCCTGCCGTATTGTTTTGCAAATAAGGATGCATCCGTGTAAAATCACATGGTAGAGGAAATATGAGATAAACGGAGGGAAGGGAATGTATTTTGAAGTAAGCAGGGAGATGTTCGACAAACTGCCGACGTTCACGGTCGGAGTCGTTGCGGTCCAGGGCATAGACAATACGAAGGACGTGCCGGCCATCACGGAGATGCTCGACAGATACGCCGAAGAGTGCAGACAGTACTTTGAGGCCTCGGGAAACAAGGCGAAGGATGATCCGTGCGTCACGCCTTACCGCGAAGCCTTCAGGGCAACAGGCGTCAATCCGAACAGATACGCCTGCGCCATAGAGGCCCTGATGGACAGGATCGCGAAGGGAAAGGGCATGCCTCATATCAACGCCGCGGTGGACCTCGGGAACGCCGTGTCCCTCAAATACAGACTGCCTGTAGGGGCGCACGACATGTACACCTTCCTGAGACCTGACGGGACGGGCAGGGGCAGCGAGGATGCCGGCATCGAGGTAAGACCTGCGACGGAAGAAGATCACTTCAGACCTTTCGGCGCTCCTGAAGGCGAATACGATGATCCGGAGCCGGGCGAGATCGTATATGTTTCGGGCCACGAGGTCAGGACCCGCCGCTGGGCCTGGAGGCAGAGCGAGCAGGGCAAGATGACTGAAAAGACCACGGCCGTTTTCTATCCGATCGACGGATTCAGCGATGTGAACATCGAAGACATAAAAAAGGCGATGAAGGATTTCACGGAGCTTCTCGCCAACTACTTCGCGAGATCGGGAAGCCGCTGCACGGTGGCGACCGGCATGGTCGACAGGGATCATCCGAGATTCGAATTCTGAAAGGAACGGAGAAGACAAAGTGAAAAAGGCTGCTGATATCGATAATGAAATGAAGGCCGAACTCATAAGCCGCGCCATCGGAGCGCAGAAGTATTCGTTCGCGCCGTATTCAAGGTATAACGTGGGCGCGGCAGCGCTCTTCGATTCCGGAGAGATATATACCGGCGTCAATGTGGAAAGCGCTTCGTTCTCGGGCACCATATGCGCTGAGAGAAACGCCATATTCCACGCCGTCGCCATGGGAGAAAGAAGGCTCATCGCGATAGCGATAGTCGGCGGCACGGACTTCGCGCGCGAGGAGTACTGCGTGCCGTGCGGCGCATGCAGGCAGGTGATGAGGGATTTTGCCGACAAGGACAACATGATAATCCTTTCGGCAAAGGAGCCGGACGATTATCTGGATCATACTCTCGATGAGATGCTTCCGTTCAGCTTCGGCCCTGAATCGCTCGACTGACGGAGGTTCGGAAAAAGCCATGAAACTCAGGATGCTCTGGTCGGTAACAAAGAGGATAGGCTTTCACAAGGTGCTCGCGGGATTCGCGGCATGGTTTTTCATATCCGCCTTCCTGATAATGCTGGTCGAGCCCGGCATCAGCGGCTTCGGGGATGCGGTCTGGTACTGCTTCGTCGCCTGCACGTCTATAGGCTTCGGAGACCTCGTTGCGGCGACATTCGCAGGACGCCTGCTGACGATGCTTCTGACCGTATACGAGATCGTGATAGTCGCGATGTTCTCGGGCGTCGTGGTCAGCTACTATCTCGAGGTCGTGCACAGAAGAGAGAACGAGATCGTTATGGACTTTCTCGACAGGATGGAGCATCTTACCGAACTGCCGCCTGAGGAACTCAAAGAGATAGAGGACAAGGTGAAGAAATACAGATATTAGACGCAATAGCATGAAACAATGTTATGAATAATGTAACTATATTATGAAAAGAAACATCGGCAATGAAATCAAACTCGGACTGCTCACCATATTGCTCGGCGCGTTCTGCGGGGCCGTGATATGGCTGTTTCTGAGGCTGCTGGGGATATGCACCGGCCTTATCTGGGATACACTCATCCCGGCGAAGGCCGGTTTCAAATACCTGCCTGTACTGATCTGCGCCGCCGGAGGGCTCCTCGCCGGACTCGTGCGCAAAAGATACGGGGACTACCCTGAAGAGCTCCATCAGGTGCTCGGCAAGGTCAGAAAAGAGAAGCACTACGACTACAGCAAAATGGCCGTGATACTGGTCTGCGCATTCATACCGCTGGTATTCGGAGCGAGCGTCGGACCCGAGGCGGGACTGACCGGCATCATCGCGGGCCTCTGCTACTGGGTCGGAGATAATGTAAAATACGCAAAGGAACACGCCGAAGAATATTCTGAGATCGGCGCCGCCGTGACGCTGGGGAGCCTCTTTCATGTGCCGCTCTTCGGCATTTTCGCGGTCGAGGAGGACCCGGAGGCTGACGGCGCGATACCGGCGATGCCGAAGGCGTCGAAGCTTCTGCTGTACGGCCTGTCCACGGGCTCGGCATATCTCGTGATGAGATGCCTGAACAGTCTGCTGGGCGATGCGTCGCTGGGCTTTCCGTCCTTCGATTTCGCAGAGCCTGCGCCTGCGGACTTTGCAATGATGCTCGCATACATCCCCGCGGGGATGCTGCTTTACCTTGTGTTCGGATATTCCGGGAAGATAACGGGCATGGCTGCAGAGAAGATACCGCCTGTGGCGAGCGAGACGATATGCGGAGCGGTGACAGGCCTCATGGCGGTATTCGCGCCGATGGTCACTTTCTCGGGTGAAGAGCAGATGGGAGAGCTGCCTGAGACCTTCATGCAATATGCTCCGGCCGCGCTCATCGGCATCTGCATGCTCAAACTGGTCATGACGGCGTTCTGCATACGCTTCGGCATGAAGGGCGGACATTTCTTCCCGCTCATATTCGCATGCTCGTGCATGGGCTTCGCAGTTGCGGCGACGGTGTTCGGAAGCGCCGCGGATCAGGCGGCGCTGACAGGTCATGCGGTATTCGCTGCGGCGATAATAACAGCCGCCACCCTGGGAGCTCAGATGAAGCAGCCGCTCGCAGTCTCGATGCTGCTTCTCATATGCTTTCCTCTCCGCTATGTGCTGTGGATATTCATAGCGGCGGCGCTTGCCGGGCGGATCGCCGGACGCAGGGAGAAAGGCTCGGAAGGGGCGGAGGATACAGCAGAAGAAGAGGCAGAAGGGGAAGAAGCAAAAGAGGAGGCCTGAATGGATATCCAGAAACTGAAGAAACCGGTGCTTATCATCCTCGCTTGCATAGCGGCATCGATCCTCGTGATAGTTCTTTCCGGAACGCCATTCCGTTTCAGCATGGACGGCGGCGGTGACGCAGGCGGCAAAACAGTCGGCGATAAAGCGGCAGACGGCGAAAAGATACCGATAAAGGTCCTCATACTGCCGCAGTTCGAGATAGGCGAAATGGCCGGTGACTCCCCGGGAGAGGCGCAGCACTTTTATGAGAACCTGTTCGCGGACTCCGATAAGTATGTGATCCCGGGGCCGGGAGACGATACGGTCATGTATGTGCAGGACGGCCGCGCGCTGTGTCTCGCGGGAGTCGGCAAGGTCGATTCCGCGCTCAGGACCACGGCGATACTTACGGACGAGAGATTCGATTTCTCGGACGCCTACATAATCTCGGTGGGCTGCGGCGGTTCGGCCGAAGGATATGCTGTGATGGGCGATGTCGTCGTCATCACCGGCATCGCGGACTACGATCTGGGCCATCATGCGGATCCGCGCGACATGGAGGACCCGGAACGTCCTGACTGGTTCTACGATGATACGCTCGACAATTGCGCGAGCGCGGTGCTCAACAGGGATCTGACGGACAGGGTATACGAGCTGACAAAAGACATAAAGCTCGATTCGACAGACCGGACCCGCAAAGCCATGAAAGAGACGTTCAGCGGCGAGGAGTGGGCGGAACGCGAACCGAAGGTAATAAAGGGCACGGACGTGACCGGCGATGATTTCTGGAAGGGAGAGTACGGAGACCGCAACGCGAAGTTCATCACTGAGACGTACGGCATGCCCGATCCTTTCGCGCTCACGGATATGGAGGAGATCGCGAAGGCGACCGCGGTAAAACGTCTCGGGATGGGGGACCGCTACATCGCTGTGCGGGTAAGCGTCAACATGGATGTATTCCTGAAGGGGGAGACCCCGGAAAACCTGTGGACCACAGGGGGAGCCGTCATCACAAATGACAGCAGCGAGACTCTCGACATATTCCCGGTCGCCATGATGAACAACTACAAAGTGGTAAGAGCCGTCGTTAAAGCGATAGATGAGGGAAAGCTATGAACATGACGACACAGGAAGAGCGGCTGGGATACCTGACGGAAAGATTCAGGGACGAGGTCCCCGAATACAGAAGGGTCAGGATACCCGATGATACCGAGGGCAGACGGCATCTGCTGAGATCCCTCATGAATGTGCGCAGTCCGAAGCCTGCTCCGGATGAGCTCCTGTCGGTCCAGGACAGCTATCTCAGGGGCCGGGCGCTCGAGAAGGGGATAGTCAATGTCGGCATGATCCCGACGGCCGCAGAGGCATACGGCAGCAGCCATCCGTTCGCGGACAGGATATCCGTATGGCAGGGCGACATCACGAGGATAGCCGCCGACGCCATAGTCAACGCGGCGAATTCACAGATGCTCGGCTGCTACATACCCATGCACAACTGCATCGACAACTGCATCCACACATATGCGGGCATACAGCTCAGGCAGGAGTGCGCCAGACGGATGAGCAGCCTGAGGCTTGAGTTCGGCGAAGATTACGATCAGCCGACAGCCGTCCCGATGCTGACGGACGCCTATAACCTGCCGGCAAAGAAGGTCATACACATCGTGGGGCCGATAGTCGACGGCGAGCTGAGCCCTGAGCACGAAGAAAAGCTGGCTGAATGCTACAGAAGCGTCCTCGGCATGTGCAGGGAGAACGGGCTCAGAAGCGTCGCTTTCTGCTGCATCTCGACCGGAGTCTTCAGCTTCCCGAACGGGAGAGCGGCTGAGATAGCGGTCGATACCGTCACGGACCGGCTGAAAGCTGATGCGGGCGGCATTGACAGAGTCATATTCAATGTGTTCAAAGATGAAGATAAGGGGTATTATGAAGCACTGCTGAAGTGATATAATCAGCAGATACAGGAGGTTGACAAAGATATGAAAGTTGTAAGCATCATTTTAAGCATACTTATGATCCTGTGCGGATTCGCATGCATGTTCACGCCGGTGGCGACGTTCCTGGCGATGGGCTATTTCTTCGCGATCATGTTCTTCGTCTACGGACTCATGGGCATAATCAGAGCCTTTACGAAGAAGGACATGAGCACGATACAGATAGTCATCAGCGTACTGGCGCTCATAGTGGGCATCATCGCGATCGTAAAGCCGGGCAGCACGCTTGCCATGGACGCTGTGATCCTCGGACTCATCGCAGCGGGATTCCTCATCGAGGGAGGCGCGCGCATAGTCACGGGCTGGAAGGTGAAGGGAGTAAACAAAAACTGGATATGGATCTTCCTCATCGGCATACTCGGAGTAGTGCTCGGCGGATACATGCTCGTGCATCCGGCGGTCGCTGCCGTAACGGCGGGATTCCTGATCGGATTCAGCTTCCTGCAGACCGGGTTCAACATGCTGGCGCTCGCTCTGTCGATGAATAAGGACGATAAATAAAGGGGAGTTTCGCATGATATACACAGTGACATTCAATCCGGCGATCGACTACATCGTCAGGATGGACAAACCGCTCGACCCGGGGATGACCAACAGGTCTGTGTCCGAGGACTGCTTCTTCGGGGGCAAGGGCATCAATGTCTCCACCATCCTGAAGAACCTCGGGATAGAGAACACCGCTCTCGGCTTTGCCGCGGGATTTACCGGCGAAGCGATCGTGCAGAGCGTGAAGTCAAGGGGCATAATCGCGGACTTCATAATGCTGGACGAAGGCATCTCGAGGATCAACGTGAAGATCAAGTCCGACGAGGAGACGGAGATCAACGGGCAGGGACCGGCGATCAGCAGGGAGGCGTACGACGAGCTCCTGCATAAGCTCGACAGGCTCGAAAAGGGGGATATCCTCATACTGGCGGGCAGCATCCCGGGCTCGCTCCCGAGCGATGTCTACGAGATCATACTCGAAAGGCTTTACGGAAAGGGCATCACTTTCGTGGTGGACGCCACGAAGGATCTTCTGCTGAAGGTCCTCAGGTTCAATCCTTTCCTGATCAAGCCTAACAATCACGAGCTCGGCGAGATGTTCGGGGTCGTGCTGAAGACCGACGACGAGATCGAAGAATACGCAAGAAAGCTGCAGGAGATGGGAGCGCGGAACGTCCTCGTCTCGATGGCGGGCGACGGGGCGATGCTCATCACAGAAGACGGGCAGAGGCTGCGCGCGGGCGTTCCGAAGGGGAAGGTGAAGAATTCCGTCGGAGCCGGAGACTCGATGGTAGCGGGCTTCGTGGCGGGCTACATGAAGTCGGGCGACTATCTCACCGCTCTCAACATGGGCACCGCGGCCGGAAGCGCCACGGCATTCTCGGATGATCTTGCGACAGCAGATCTCATAAACGATATTTTCGAAACTCTGTGAACAAGCTCCGTAGTTTCGTTGATATATCATAGTTATTTTTAAGATGCGCAAAGCGCAGAAAGGTTCAGAATGAAAATTACGGACTTACTTAAAAAGGAAGGGATCGCCCTGAATCAGAAGCCGGCCGACAAGGCGGCGGTGATCACGAAGATGGTGAACCTTCACGACAAGGCAGGCAATCTTAATGACAAGAAGGCCTACAAAGCGGCGATCGAAGCCAGAGAAGAACAGGGCTCGACAGCTGTGGGAATGGGGATCGCCGTTCCTCACGCGAAGACGGACGCCGTAAAGCAGCCGGGACTCACGGCCATCACGGTACCGAAGGGAGTCGACTACGGATGCCCTGACGGATCGCCGAGCAATCTGTTCTTCATGATCGCAGCTCCTGCAGGCGCGGCTGACACCCACCTCGAGGTGCTCGCGAGCCTGATGACGATGCTGATGGATGAAGAATTCTCGAAGTCGCTCATAGCGGCTAAGACAGCTGATGAATTCCTGGCTCTGATCGATGCAAAGGAAGCGGAGAATGCAGAGGAGAAGGCTGAGGAAGCAGCTCCTGCAGCAGCGGCGGCTTCCGGCGGCGCTAAGGTCGTAGCCGTAACGGCATGCCCGACCGGCATCGCCCACACCTACATGGCGGCGGAGGCGCTCGAGAAGTGCGCAGCGGCCAGAGGCGTAAACATCAAGGTCGAGACCGACGGCTCCGGCGGGGCCAAGAACGTCCTCACGGCAGATGAGATCAAAGACGCGGACTGCGTCATCATCGCGGCGGACAAGAACGTCGAGATGGGACGCTTCAACGGCAAGAAGCTGATCAAGGCTTCGACGGCTGACGCGATCCACCGCTCGGAAGAGCTCTTCGACCGCGTGGCGGCAGGCGATGCTCCTGTATACCAGCACAGCGGCGCGGCTGCAGCGGCTGCCGAGTCTTCGGGCAATGAGGGCGTCGGAAGATTCATCTACAAGAGCCTCATGGACGGCGTATCGCACATGCTTCCGTTCGTTATCGGCGGCGGTATCATGGATGACTACTCGATCGATCCGGCCAACTTCGGTTCGAACACTCCTGTCGCTGCGTGGTTCAAGTCCATCGGCGGCGTGGCGTTCAACTTCATGCTCCCTGTGCTCGCGGGATTCATAGCGCGCAGCATCGCAGACCGTCCGGGTCTTGCGGTAGGATTCGTCGGAGGAGCTCTCGCCGCATCAGGCGCGACCTTCGCAAACCCTGCCGGCGGTATCCCTTCGGCGTTCCTCGGAGCTCTCGTGGCAGGATTCGCAGCGGGCTTCATCGTAAAGGGACTCCAGAAGCTCACGAGCAAGTTCCCGCCTTCGCTTGAAGGAATCAAGCCGGTACTGATCTATCCTCTCGGAGGAATACTCATCATCGGCGTGGTGATGTGCGCCATCAACCCTATAGTCGGCGCGCTCAACACATGGATCTCGAACGTTCTCATGAGCATGAGCTCCGGTTCGGCGGTAGTGCTCGGACTGGTCCTCGGCGCGATGATGGCGACGGACATGGGCGGACCGCTCAACAAGGCTGCGTACGTATTCGGCACGGCGGCTCTCGCCAACCAGAACGAGATCGGCTACATGATCATGGCTGCGGTAATGATAGGCGGAATGGTGCCTCCTATCGCGATCGCTCTTTCGACCATCGTATCCAAGAAGAAGTACACAGAAGAGGAAAGAAAATCCGGTCCTGTCAACTTCATCATGGGACTCTGCTTCATCACAGAGGGAGCCATCCCGTACGCTGCGGCTGACCCGCTGCACGTCATCCCTTCGCTGATGGTAGGCTCGGGCATAGCCGGCGCGCTCTCGATGGCGTTCAAGTGCACGCTCATGGCGCCGCACGGCGGTATCTTCGTATTCCCGGTAGTCGGCAACGTAGCCATGTACCTCGTGGCTCTGGTAGTCGGCTCGGTAGTGGGATGCCTGCTGCTCGGACTGCTCAAGAAAAACGTAGAGGAGTAGAAGCAAAGCAGGACCGCTCTGCGCGGCATAGGATCAACCATAATCCAGCTGCCGGTGAAATGAAAAATACAGCGAATGAAGCCCTTCTGAAAATAATTCAAGCGGCCTGAAGGTCTTGCAAATGCTTGGTTTTATCAAAAAACAAAAAGCTCCGCACCTACTGGTAAACGGAGTTCAATGGTAAAATATCAGTATGCAAACCCTAAACATTTTACGTCAAAATTATACGTTGTTTTCGAGGCCGTATCAACTAAAACTTCCGCTCGAAATCGGGCATGTCATCCCCGACAACGACTGCGTGAGACTTCTGGGTCAATTTGTGGAGGAACTGGATCTAAAAGATCTGTATTCGACCTATTCCAGAGTGAAGGAAAATCAAGTGAGCCCGCGTCAGATGCTGAAGATAATGCTGTACGCCTACCATGAACACAACTACTCATCAAGAGGGATAGAAAAGGCCTGCAAAAGAGACATCAATTACATGTATTTACTCGAAGGCAGGTCTGCACCCGATCACGCAACCATAGCAAGATTCAGATCTATCCATTTCGGACAGGTAGCAGATAAGTATCTTGCCATGATGGTGAATTACCTGATGGATCTCGGAGAGATCAGCGGCAAAGAGATTTTCATCGACGGAACAAAGATAGAGGCCAACGCCAATTCAGGAATGCGTCGAGACTTACGGCTTAAGAGAGATATGGCATGGTCAGGTCAAAGAGAAGCATCTCGGCAAGATCCTTAAAAAGCTGTATGAGGTCAAGGAGGAAGAAGGCATCGAGTTCGTGCACGGCAGCGGATGCCGCAAGACGCAGCTTCAGAAGCACATAGAACTTCTTGAAGAATACACAGCAAGGCTTAAAGAATACTCCAGAAAGCTGAAGGTTCTCGGAGATCGCAACAGTTATTCCAAGACCGATCCGGATGCGACCTTCATGCGCATGAAGGAGGATGCAATGCTCAACGGTCAGCTGAAGCCGGCATACAATCTTCAGCTTGGAGTAGACTCCGGATATATCTCCTGGCTCACACTGTCTCCAAGGCCTACGGACACAAGCACTTTAATACCATTTCTGACCAGCATGGAAGCATCGCTCAGGCACAGATATCCTGTAGTTGTCGCTGATGCCGGATATGAGAGCGAGGAGAACTATAGTTTTCTAGAAGATCATCAAATAACCGCGATGATCAAACCTGCCAACTATGAAATATCCAAGACGCGGAAGTATAAGACTGACATAAGTCGCAGAGAGAATATGCCGTACAATCCTGACGGTGACTTCTACACATGTATGAATGGCTGCCGGCTATACGCCTGCAGCATATATCACAAGAAGAGTGCAAGCGGATACGATCGCAAAGTGACAGTTTATCGATGCTATGAATGCCAGGGCTGCCCTCACAAGTCTGAATGCATCAAAGGCACGAACTGGAAGACGCCGGAGGAAGAGAGATTCAAAAAGCTGAACGTATCGAGGAAATTCGAGCGACAACGCAAGGAATGTCTGGAGCGGATCACCAGTGAAGAAGGGATCAGGCTCAGAGTCAATCGCAGTATCCAGGCTGAAGGAGCCTTTGCTCTGTGGAAAGAAGACGGAGCCTTCCGACAATTTCTGTGCCGGGGTCAGGCGAATGTCTACGCCGAATGCGTGCTTATGGCGATCGCTCAGAACATAGATAATCTTCATCGAAGGATACAGAACGGAAAACTCGGAACTCATCTGTACTAAGCCGGCTAGGGAAAACAAAAGTTGAATAAACAACATCGGTTTGCTGTGCGCAAAAAACAAGAAGCAGACTTTCGATGGCTGGATCACCCAATCCTGCCGGAGAATGTCTGCTTTTCCCATGTTAAGAGGCTGCCACATTTATTTCAAATGCGACAGCCCCAGGCTGCCACATTTATTTCAAATGCGACAGCCCCCTTTTTTGCTTGCAAGCAGGTTACATAAGAGTTATACTGCAAACTGCGGAATAAAACCTTGTGACAAATGAAAAGCGCTATGCAGAACAAAAAAGAAAAAAGCGTCCCATACAAAGATCTTAAGATAAGAGAGGAAGGAATCCGAACATGAGAACAAGAAACCGATTGCCTGCTGTGCTGCTTACGCTGGTGATGATCATCTCCATGCTGCCTGTCAGCGCCTTTGCGGAAAACGATCCGCCGACACCGACGGGTCAGGTAGAGGCAGACCCCGGCAGCCTGAGTTTCGGCTCGGTGCAGCAGGACTACGCCTCCATTTCCCCTAAGCCCGTCACGATCCGCAACAATACGGCGGCGAACGTCACGATCATCTCGCTTGACGGCCTGTCATCCTTTGAGGTGACGGTTATGGATGCGAACGCACAGCCCCTCGCGCTGCCCCATGAGCTCTCTCCGGGCGAAAGCATGAACATCGCCGTCAATCCGAAGAACGGCCTTGCGGAGGGGGACTACAACGAGAAGCTGACGATCGTCTACAACGACGGCGAGGAGAAAACGCTCAACGTCGCGCTCAGTTTTGGAGTCGGGGACGTCGCGCCGCAGCCGAGCAGCTACACCGTCACGGTCAAGGCCGACCCGGATGAGGGTGGCACGGTCAGCGTTCCGAACGGCGGCAAGGTGAACGCCGGCCAGGAGATCACGGTCACGGCCACCGCGAACAACAGCTACGTCTTCGACGGCTGGTACGAGGGCACGGTCCAAAAGAGCATGGACGCGAGCTACAAGTTCACGCCGGTCGGCGATATCACGCTCACGGCGAAGTTTATCGAGACCTATCCGGTCTGGGTCGGCGCGACGCAGGCGACCGAGGAGAACAAGGACGACATCCTCAACGACGGCGGCAAGGCCAAGTACGACCCGGCGAGCAAGACCCTGACGCTGAACGATCCGGCAATCAGCGACCTCAGCCCGGACCTCGCCGTAATCAGCGCAGAAGAGGACCTGACTATCACCGGCAGCGCTACGCTGAACGTCAGCGGCGCGGAGTACGGCATCCGCGCGGGGGGCAAGCTGAGCATCAACGGCGACATCAGCGCAACGGGCGACAACGGCATCTTTGTCCCCTATGATGACATCAGCATCGAGGGCGGCACGGTCACGGCTACGGCCACCTTCACCGCGACCCCGCAAAGTTCCGGCGGCGGCGGCTATGCCCTGTATACGGAAAGTATGCTCATCATCTCCGGCGGCACGGTCACGGCCAGCGCGACGAATCTCGGAAGGAACTTCGGCGTCTTCGCGCAGGAAGGTTTGCTCATGACTGCCGGCAGCCTGGACGCGCGGGGCTACTACGCGGGCGTCCACGCCCCGACCGGCGGCATTGAGATCCGGAACGGCGTCGGCAGGGTCTACGCCCAGGGCAACTATCGCGCGATATACAGCGAAGTCGATGCGATCAGCATCGGCGATCAGCTCTCGATCATCCAGCCGACGGATGGTCAGCTCAGCCCTGACAAGAAAACGATCATCAGCGCCGGCAGCGGCGCGCCCGCCCAGATGGTCGAGATCGTGCGAAGCTGTACCGTGACGCTCCAGGCCGACCCGCCGGCGGGCGGCACGGTCACGGGCGGCGGCGTCGTGTACTACGGCCGGGAAATCACGGTCACGGCCACGCCGGAGGCCGGCTACGTCTTCGACGGCTGGTACGAGGGCACGACCGAAAAGAGCACCGACGCGAGCTACAAGTTCACGCCGGTCGGCGATATCACGCTTACGGCGAAGTTTACGCCGCTCAACCCGGTCAGCTACAGCGTGACCGGCGGCGCGGACAGCATCTGGACCAGGGGCAGCGGCGCCACGCTTACGGTTACGGTCAAGCGAAGCCCGGACGACGCGAGCTGCTACAGCCACTTCACGGGCGTCGAGATCGACGGCACGGCCCTGGTCAGGGATACGGATTATACGGCAGCCGCGGGCAGCACGGTTGTCACGCTCAGGGCGGCGGCCCTGCAAAAACTCTCCGTCGGCAGCCATAACGTCACAGTCAGGTTTGACGACGGGAAAGTCAGCACAGGTCTGACCGTCAAGGCGGCCGCATCCTCCGGAAACGGCGCGAGCGCCAGCAAGGGAACCAAGACCGGCGACGAGAGCGATCTGGCGCTGTGGAGCATCCTGATGCTCTTGTCTGCTGCAGCAATGATCGTCCTGCTACTGTGCGCACGGAAAAGGAAAATCGAAAAATAATGCAGCCTGCGCAAAACGATAAGACACCCGCAAGGGCGGCGAGGCTGAAAACGTCATGAAAAAGAGATGTTCTCCTTTCGGAAAACATCTCTTTTTGCTTGCGTTTCTGAAGCGCGATGCCTGATTATCTCTTCGAGAACTGGCTTGCTCTTCTGGCCTTCTTGAGACCCGGCTTTTTACGCTCTTTCATACGAGGGTCTCTTGTCAGGAATCCTGCTGCCTTGAGCGCAGGTCTGTAAGCCTCTTCGTCGACTTCGCAGAGTGCTCTTGCGATGCCGTGTCTGAGAGCTCCGGCCTGGCCCGTGAAGCCGCCGCCGTTTACTGTGGCGATGACATCGAAGCTGCCGAGCGTTCCTGTCAGCTCGAGAGGTCTTCTGACTTCGTTCTTGACGACGTCCTTCTCACCGAAGTAAGTGTCGAGATCTCTCTTGTTGATGATGATGTTGCCTGCTCCAGGGAGAAGTCTCACTCTGGCTACAGATGACTTTCTTCTGCCTGTTGCCTGATACATTGTCTTTGCCATTGCTTACTCCTCCTTTCTACCATGTCCACTCTTCAGGCTTCTGAGCTGCATGTGGGTGCTCAGGACCTGCGTAGACTTTGAGCTTCTTGAACATCTGACGGCCGAGCTTGCCCTTAGGCATCATGCCCTTTACAGCGTGGAGGATGACCTCTTCAGGCTTCTTCGCTCTCATTTCGCCGAGAGTGGTTTCCTTGAGTCCGCCCGGATAACCGCTGTGTCTCTTGTAGATCTTGTCAGTTTCTTTCTTGCCTGTTACAGCTACCTTCTCGGCGTTGATGACTACCACGTAGTCGCCTGTGTCGATATGAGGTGTGTAGACCGGCTTTTTCTTTCCTCTCAGGATCATGGCTGCCTCGACGGCGAGCTTTCCGAGAGTCTTGCCTTCAGCATCGATCACATACCACTTGCGCTCGATGTCCGCAGGCTTTGCGATGTAAGATTTCATCTTTTTTCCTTTCTACCTACTCGGATCTGCCTATGCGCTTCAGGTCCGGACTTCAGGTCCGGATGACCGGTACCCATGCTTTGACGCAGAGCTTTTTCGGTCCGCCTACTCGGTAACAGCGCGACGGCCGGTTACTGTTTCGGCATGACTAGTAATAAATTATTAGCTTCGCAGCTGCCGACACTGTGGTCTGCCGCGATATCGCGCGTTTTGCACACGCCCAATCAGTATATTCACGCAAGGCCGCCAAGTCAAGAAAAAGCTCATATTTTTTCAAAAGATCCGGGGCTGATTCCTTGAAAATGCAAGGCGGTGTGCCTTATCATTGAACACATGAGCGATCGAGCAAAAGGAAATGCAGCGCTGCTTCTGACAGCAATCCTGTGGG
>CADBFL010000008.1 GCA_902793875.1 uncultured Eubacteriales bacterium
GAAGCCGCAAGGAAGGCTGCTTACGTGTGGAACATAGGCAAGGTGATAAGAAGCGATCTGAGCGAATAGGAACGAATACTTAAGCATATGTTCAGAAGCTTTTGCTTGATATTTCATTCCGGAATGATATACTAGACGCATATTAATAACAGATAATAAACCGTATTTTAAGGACACGGAAGGAGAACAATAATGAGAGTAGCAATCAATGGATTCGGACGTATCGGAAGACTTTCGTTCAGAAAGCTCTACAGAGAAAAAGATATCGAGATCGTTGCGATCAACGACCTTACAAGCCCTCACATGCTTGCCTATCTTCTCAGAAACGACAGCGTTCAGAAGAGATTCGACGCAGAGGTGGAAGAAGCTGAAGACGGCATCATCGTTGACGGAAAGAAATTCCCGGTATACGCTGAGGCGGACGCCAGCAAGCTCCCTTGGGGAGAGCTCGGCATCGACGTCGTGCTCGAGTGCACCGGATTCTATACATCGAAAGAAAAATCGCAGGCTCACATCGATGCCGGCGCCAGGAAGGTCCTTATCTCGGCTCCTGCCGGCAACGATCTGCCGACCATCGTTTACGGAACCAACCACGAGACTCTGACAAAAGAAGACACGATCGTATCCGGAGCTTCCTGCACGACAAACTGCCTCGCTCCTATGGCAAAGGCGCTTGCTGACTACAGAGAGCTCAGGACAGGATTCATGACTACTATCCACGCATACACAGGCGACCAGATGATCCTCGACGGACCGCATAAAAAGGGCGACCTCAGAAGAGCCAGAGCCGGAGCCATCAACATCGTCCCTAACAGCACCGGCGCCGCCAAGGCCATCGGACTGGTCATCCCTGAACTCGCAGGCAAGCTGATCGGTTCCGCTCAGAGAGTACCTGTTCCTTCGGGATCCATCACCATCCTCGATGCAACGCTCAAGGACATGACAGACACAGTATCCGTTGAGGGAATCAACGAGGCCATGAAGAACGCTGTTTCCGAATCCTACGGATACACAGAAGAAGAGATCGTTTCAAGCGACGTCATCGGAATGAGCTACGGTTCGCTCTTCGACGCCACTCAGACTCTCGCGCAGCAGTGCGGCACTCACATCTTCGAGGTCAGAGTAGTCGCATGGTACGACAACGAGATGAGCTATGTGAGCCAGCTCTGCAGAACGCTCAAGCACATGGGCACGCTCATCTAGTCTGCAAAACGTTCAGAACAACGGATAAATCAAAAAACTCCGGCGGCAACCGGAGTTTTTGAATGAAAAAAGTGGTACAATCAATTTTAGTGGAGCAAAAAAGCAAATAAAGCAAATAAGAAGAAAAACTGAAAATTTATGAATGTATATGATTTTGACGGAACGATTTTTTATTCGGACTGTTCCATAGGCTTTGCATTGTGGTGCATGAAGCGCCACCCGAAACTGTGGTTTACATACTTTCCGGGCGTGATAAAGAGCCTGATACTTCACAAAATAGGCAAGCTGCCGAATTACCGGCTGCAGCGAGATCAGTTCAGCTATCTGACTATGATAGACGATTTTGATGAACAGATCGAACGTTACTGGGACAAGTACGAAAGCAGGATATCAGAGTGGTATCTGGCTCAGAAGAGACCTGATGATCTTATCATCAGCGCATCTCCGGAGTGTATTATCGGGCCTATAGCCAGGAGGCTGGGCGTGAATTACATGGCTACGGAATATGACCGCGAATACGGGATATTTCTCCATAATCTGATGTATGCAAAGGAGAAGGCTAAGTACATCATCGATCACGGCTTTCCGATGATCGAGAATTTCTACTCCGATTCTCTTGCTGATACGCCGCTGGCTCTGTGTGCCGAAAAGGCGCATCTGGTCAAAGATCATGCCACCACTGTCGTCGACTGGCCTGATCTGGATGACGAGACCATGGCCAGGGTAAAAGAGAAGATCGATACCGGATGGAACATCCATCTCAGGGAGTAAGAATCTCTTTTCCGGTGACCACGGGTTACAACCGAAATATGATACGTTTCAAGCGCAATGAAGCATAGGGACACAAGAGGGGGAGTAAAATGGCATATAACGGATGGGCAATAGACGAATACTTGGATGCGGAAGCGGTCAACAGACAGCTTGATGAACTCAAGAGAGGGCCTGTGTACGGCGTAAAGCCGGAGGCACTTGCCGGATACGAAAAAGACTATTTTGAAGAAAAGTGCGCCGGTTCAAAGGCTTTGATCGAAGAAGCCAAAGGGTATATCCCGGGCGGTGTCCAGCATAATCTGGCATTCAATTATCCGTTCCCGCTGGCGATCGCAAAAGCCGAAGGAGCATATTTGTATGATGTCGACGGAAACAGGTACTACGACCTGCTGCAGGCCGGCGGACCTACGATTATCGGCAGCAACGATCCGGTCGTAAAACAGGCAGTCATCGATATCATAAATGAATGCGGTCCGTCAACAGGACTCTTCCACGAGTACGAGCTGAAGCTGGCAAAGAAAATAAGCGAGTGCGTGCCGAGCGTTGACAAGTTCAGGATGCTCGGATCAGGCACCGAGGCATGCATGGCAGCGGCCAGGGTTGCAAGGCTCAGGACAGGACACAGAAACATAATCAAGATGGGCGGGGCGTATCACGGATGGAGCGATCAGCTCGCATACGGCATAAGGATACCCGGTACGAAGGGTATACAGTCGAAAGGACTGCCGGGATATGTGCATCTGCATACTCACACATTCTTTCCGGGAGATCTTGAGGATCTGGAGCGCAAGCTCAGGGTCTGCCAGCTCGAAGGCGGTACAGCAGCTGTATTCATCGAACCGATAGGACCTGAGAGCGGTACAAGGCCTGTAACGAAGGCCTTTGTCAGGGGCTGCGAGAGGCTGGCTCATCAGTACGGCGCGCTCCTGGTCTGCGATGAGGTCGTCACCGGATTCAGGATCGGACTCGGAGGAGCCCAGGGATATTTCGGTATTGATCCTGATCTCACGATCTTCGGTAAAGTCATTGCCGGCGGATATCCGGGAGCCGGAGGTATAGGCGGTCACGAGGACTGCATGGCTCATCTCGGAGCCGGAATCGATGCATCGGGCAAAAAGATCAAAAAGGCACTTTGCGGCGGTACTCTTGCGGCTACGCCTGTTTCATGCGTTGCGGGTTATACGGCGATCTGTGAGATTGAAAAACGTAACGCCTGTGAGACGGCAGGCCGCATGGGAGACAGGCTCACAAAAGGACTGCAGGAACTGATCAAAAAGCATGGCCTGCCTTTCGTGGCATTCAATCAGGGTTCGGTATGCCACCTTGACAGCGTCGGCACCATGCAGTATGCGATAGACTGGAAAAAACCGTGGAAACTCCCGATGATACTGAAGGAGACAGGCCGCAGGCAGATAGAGATGGAACACATCGGAGCTGCATACATGGCAGAGGGCATCGTCACTCTGGCAGGTTCGAGGCTGTATACGAGCGCGGCATATACAGAGGACATGATCGACGATGTGCTCGCAAGGTTCGACAGGGTTTTTGAAAACTGCGGACTGCTTGACTGATTTTCAGTTATTGACCGAACAACAGCGTGACATGGAGAAAAACAATGTATTACACAGAATCAGAAGCCAGAAAACTGGTTATAGAGGCCGGACGCAGACTGCATGAAGAAAAGCTGGTCGCACGCACCTGGGGCAATGTAAGCGCCAGGATCAGCGAAGACAGTTTTGTGATCACTCCGAGCGGAAGGGCGTATGAGGATCTCAGAGAAGAAGACCTTGCAGTCGTGAAGACTGACTGCTCGTACGAAGGAGACATAAAACCCAGCAGCGAAAAAGGCGTGCATGCCGATGCTTACATGCTCAGGGGCGATGTCAGCTTTATCGTGCATACCCACCAGTACTACGCTTCGGCTGTCGCGGCGGACTGCAGGAGCACGCAGTTCGCTCCGTGCGCTTCGTACGGGCTTCCGGGCACTTCAAAACTCAGAAAAAACATGAGAGCATGCATCATCGCTCACCCGGATGCAGATGCTTTCCTCATGGCAAGACACGGGACGCTCATGCTCGCATCCGGCCCGGATGATGCCTATGCTCTGGCATACGGACTCGAAGAAAAATGCAGAGCGCTTGTAGAGGCGAGAGTGCCGAGCTATGATACAGTGAAGCAAGCCGGTTTCGATACCGGCAGGATAGATATCCGGGAAATGCCGTTTGTAAAGATAGCTGACGATCCGTTCGTCATGGAGTGCTGCAAGGCAGGCGTGAAAGTCGGAGCATATATCGATGACTTCGCTCAGATCATAGGTCCGGATATCCGGGTAGTCGAAAATGACGAATGGGCCGCAGAGAGAGCGCTTCTCGGATATTCGACAGGACAGACGGCAAGGATATTTGCTGCGAAGAAGATCCCGATGACCGGTGCCCTCGACATGATGGGAGGACAGCACCCGGCCCTGAATCCAGCCATAGGCAGGAACGCCGTCCTTGTCAGAGGCGTGGGCGCGGTATGCATAGGAAAGACCGAAAGCGATGCCGAAGCCGCCGCTGCTGTCTGCTCAAAGAACTGCGCTGCCGCGTGCTATGCAAGAAATGTGAGACCGATGAACGCATTCGATGCGAGACTGCAGAGATATGTGTATCTGACAAAGTATTCCGCACAGATCGACGGGTAAGAGGAAAGCGCTGAACGATGGAAGAAACAAATCACAAAGAGAACAGAAAAGAGGTCTTCAGAGCGATAAAGTTCGCGCTGGTATCCGCGTCTGCGGGCATAGTCGAGATAGGCGTGTTCACCCTGCTGAACGAGCTTACGGACATGAAATACTGGCCGTGCTATCTTATAGCTCTCGTGGCGTCAGTAGTATGGTGCTTCACCATCAACAGACGCTACACATTCATGTCGACAAAGAACGTCCCGCGGGCCATGGCGATGGTATTCGCGTTCTATGTGGTGTTCACTCCGGCTTCCACGATACTGGGCAATTATCTGGCGGAGACTCTGCACTGGAACGAATATCTGGTCACGGGGATAAACATGGCGCTGAACCTGTCGCTCGAATACCTGTATGATACTTTCGTGGTATACAGGGGCGAAATGGATAACAACGACATCGCCGCCAGAGAAGCCGCTAAAGAAAAACAATCATAAATTAAAAAGTGTTATTACCGCGACGAGGCGAGAGCCGTGCTCTGCGAAGGGTAATAACACTTTTTCAGTTACAGATCTCTTTGAGGGCCCTGATCGCTGCGTCGACTTCTTCTTCGGTATTGAAATTACCGAAACTGAAGCGGATGGTGCCGACAGGGAAGGTGCCGAGCGTCTTATGCGCGTTCGGAGCGCAGTGAAGACCGACTCTTGTCATGATGCCGTACTCGAAGTCCAGTCTGAACGCCGCATCGGCGCAGTCCACCCCGAGGGTCTGTATCGATACGACTCCGGTGCGGCCTTCGATGCCTTTGAGCCCGATCGTCTTCAGTTTGCCGGACTCTTCGAGCGGCGCGATGCCGTCAAGGAATCTCTTCGTAAGCCCGAGCTCGTGCGCTGCTATGGCGTCGAGCCCTTTTTCATTTATCCATTTCAGAGAGGCGTGAAGGCCTACTATCCCCGGAAGGTTCATGGTGCCCGGCTCGAATCTGTCAGGCATGAAGTCCGGGATCTCTTCTGTGTGGCTGATCGAGCCCGTGCCGCCTGAGAGGAGAGGGTCGATAAGAGGTATCATGCCCTCGTCCAGTATGAAGCCGCCTATGCCCTGAGGGCCGAGCAGAGACTTGTGTCCAGTGAAGCAAAGAGCGTCTATGTGCATCTCCTTCATGTCGATCGGGATCACTCCGGCGGACTGAGCGGAATCGACGATGAATTTCAGGCCGTGTTTTTTACAGATCTCTCCGACCTCTTTGACCGGATTCAGTGTGCCGACCAGATTGCTCGCATGTGTCATCACTATGGCGACCGTTTCGGGTCTTATCATGGACTCGACTTTATCGAGCTCGAGCTCGCCGGTGTTCTTTCCCGGTATCCTGTCAAAGCTGACGCCTTTCTTTTCGAGCTGGACGAGAGGGCGCATCACAGCGTTGTGCTCCATCGAGGAGCAGAGTATGTGATCGCCCGGCTTCAGGAAACCCTTGAGGACCACGTTGAGTGATTCCGTGATGTTCTTGGTGAAGACCACGTTCTTGCAGTCGGAGCCTCCGAACATCTCAGCCAGCATCTCGCGGGTCTCGAAGACGGTCCCCTCAAGATCGTACGCAGCCTGATATCCGCCGCGGTTTATGTTCGTTCCGACGCTTGTCATATATTCATATACGGCGTCAGCGACTTCCTTCGGCTTAGGGAATGAAGTTGCGCCATTGTCAAGATATATCCGTTCCATTTGAATCATTACCTCCATGCACTATGATAACGCATGTTTCAATAAATATACACGGTTTGCATAATAGAAAAAAACTATAATCAAAGGGCGCTTCGAGTTTGACTAAAAAAAAGGCAAACGGCAACAGTTTAGTTGAATCCGCGCTTCTTATTTAATATAATCAGAACAGGCGCAATGCCTGCAGATCAGATGAATATTATGACTCATCAGGGGTAAATCAGCATATGGATTTCAGCAATTACAAGCGTATACACTGCCTGGGAATCGGAGGGATAGGCCTCTCTGCAGTCGCAGAGATACTGGCCGACAGAGGCCATATCGTCAGCGGTACTGACATCAATCCTTCCAAGGTTACCAGGCATCTCGAATGTCAGGGGATAAAAGTCTATACAAAGCACGAACCCGAAAACGTCGAAGGAGTCGACGCCATCGTGTATTCGGCCGCTGTATCGGATGAGAATCCCGAGGTCGTCAGGGCCAGGGAGCTCGGCATCCCGATGTTCTCCAGGGCCGAAGTGCTCGGCATGCTGATGGGCGACTATCAGCACTCAGTTGCCATATGCGGCACGCACGGCAAGACAACGGTCACGTCGATGACTTCTCTTATTCTCCGCAACGCGGATTACAAGCCTACGATACTCGTCGGAGGCAATCTTCCTCAGATAAACGGCAATGTCGAGATCGGAAACACCGACTATTTCGTTACGGAAGCCTGCGAGTACATGGACAGCTTCCTCCAGCTCAGGCCGAGCATCGGGGTCATACTCAACATAGACTCTGATCATCTCGACTACTTCAAGGATATGGATCATATCGTCAAGTCCTTCAGCGCTTTCGTCGAACAGATACCGCCGCACGGCATCATCATCGCGTTCGGCGACAATCCGTTCGTAAGGAGCATACTGAAGGGCCATTCAAACAAGATCACCTACGGGTACAGCGAGAGCAACGATTTCTATGCAGAGAACATAGTCTTCAATGAGAACGGCTACCCGGTGTTCGACATCTGTCACAACGGCAATACCATCACTTCCGTTGAATTATCCGTGCCGGGCGAGCACAACGTGCTGAACGCGATGGCGGCGTTTGTCACGGCGTCGTACCTCGGAGTGGACGTCTCTGTCATAGTCCGTACCCTTAAGGAGTACACCGGTGCAAACAGAAGGTTCGATTTCAACGGCACTACGGAGAACGGCGTAAAGGTGATAGACGATTATGCGCATCATCCGACCGAGATCAAGGCGACTCTTGCAGCGGCGCGCAACGTGAAGCATAACAAGCTCTGGGTGATATTCCAGCCTCACACATATACGAGGACAAAAGCTCTTTTCGATGAATTCGTAGATGCGTTCAGTGACACGGATGTCGTAATACTCACCGATATCTATGCTGCCCGCGAAAAGGATGTCTACAACATCTCTTCGTACAAGCTGATGAACGCCATGAAACTCAAACATCCTGAAAAACCGGTATATTACGTCAAGGATTTTGAAGACATCGTCAAGTATATCCGCAAATTCGCAGGCAAGGACGATATAGTGATGACGATGGGAGCCGGCGATGTCTACAAGGTCGGAGACATGCTTCTTGAAAATGAAGAACAGTAACTGATGACGCACATGAAGGGAGATAGCGCACCATGATAAACGACACCAGAAACGAAGCATTTGCGAACCTCAGGCTGTTTGCCTGCAACTCTCATCCGGAGCTTGCACAGGAGATCGCAGAGCACATGGGTGTGGAACTGGGCAAATCAACTGTTACCAAATTCAGCGACGGGGAGATCAGCGTAAGCATATGGGAGTCCGTAAGGGGCAAGGACTGCTTTATAATCCAGTCGACCTGCGTACCCGTCAACGACAATATCATGGAACTCCTGATCATGTCGGATGCTCTCAGAAGGGCATCGGCGAGAAGCGTCACAGCAGTTATCCCGTACTTCGGCTACGCCAGGCAGGACCGCAAGGCAAAGGCCAGGGATCCGATCACGTCCAAGCTGATCGCCAACATGATAACCGCGGCAGGCGTGGGCAGAGTCATTACCATGGATCTCCACGCGGCGCAGGAGCAGGGCTTTTTCGATATCCCGGTCGATCACATGCTCGGACAGCCGATGCTGACCGATTACTTCAAACTCAAGGATCTTGAGGATCTCGTCATCGTATCACCGGACCACGGCTCGGTTACAAGAGCGCGCAACATGGCCAAACCGTTCAATGTGCCTATCGCCATCATCGACAAGAGACGTCCGGAGCCGAACAAGAGCGAGATCATGAACATCATCGGCGAAGTAGAGGACAAAAACTGCGTCATACTCGACGACATGATCGACACGGCCGGCACTATATGCAATGCCGCGAAAGCGCTCAAGGATCTGGGCGCGAGGAACGTATATGCATGCGCGACGCACGCCGTGCTTTCCGGGCCTGCGGTTGAGCGCATCGAGGCCAGCCCGATCAGAGAGATGGTGCTGCTCAACACTATCCCTATCCCTGAAGAAAAAAGGCTCAAGAAATTCACGATACTCTCGACAGGCCACATATTTGCCGAGACGATCTCGAGAGTCTATTCGAACAAGCCTATCTCGGTAATGTTCAATCAGTAGCAGTACATGTTAATGGGTTTATTCAGAAAATCGGAAAAAGGAACGGGATCTGCCGGCGACACCTATGTGATCGCAGGCCTGGGCAATCCCGGAAAAGAATACGAGAAGACAAGGCACAATATGGGCTTTCGCTCCATAGATGTGCTTTCTTCTGATGAGGGCATAGATGTGAGCAAAAGCAAATTCCACGCCCTTATCGGAAGAGGCAGGATTGCCGGCAAGAAGGTCATCCTGGTCAAACCGCAGACCTACATGAACAGGAGCGGTCAGGCTGTGAGAGAGGCTGCCATGTATTTCGATGTGCCGCCTCAGAACCTCATAGTCGTATATGACGACATAGATCTGCCGGCAGGCTCCATCAGAATAAGAAAGTCCGGCGGAGCGGGCACACATAACGGCATGAAGTCGGTCGTGGACCAGCTCGGAACGAAGGATTTTGTGAGGGTCAGGATAGGAGTAGGCGGCGCTGAGAACGGAGAGGATCTCGTGGACAGGGTCATAGGCAAAGTCCCGAAGGACGAACAGAAGATCCTCGATGAAGCCGCTGCAGAGGCTGCGGCAGCTGTAAAAGACATAATAAGCATCGGCGTCGATAACGCCATGAACAGGCATAATCACGTGTCATGATAAGGATCCATACAGGCGTAAGCGGCAGCAGGACAGCGTACATGATGGCCCGCTGCCTCAGTGAAAACAGGAAACTGCTTGCAGTGGTCTCGTCCGGGCAGGAGGCGTCTCGTCTGGCCGATGACCTCGTTTTTTATTTGCCGGAACTGGAGCCTGTCGTGCTGCCTGAAGAGGAGGACATGCAGATCCTTTACGAGGCAAGAGACAGGAGTTCTCTGGTAATGCGGATAAAGGCGATCAGCAGTCTTGCTGCTGCGGTCCCTGCCGACGCGGATGCTGCGACCGGCAAAGGGCTCGTTATGGTGATAGCGCCGGTGAGCTCGGCGGTAAGGCCGACGGCTTCTCCGGAAAGGTTCCTTTCATCCGTCATAAAGATAAAGACAGGGGAGAGAAACGACCCGCAGGAGCTCAGAAAACGGCTCGCCGATGCGGGATACACCGCTGCTCCGGTCACAGAATCCCCGGGAGAATTCACTTCGCGCGGAGGGATACTCGATGTTTTCGCTCCGTCGATGGATGAAGCCGTAAGGATCGAGTTTTTCGACGATGAAGTGGATTCGATAAGGACGTTCGATACTGAGACCCAGAGGTCGACCGGAAGTCTGGAGGAAGTCACCCTGGCGCCGGCCGCCGAGTTCATGCCCGACAACGAAGAAAAGGAGAAAGCTCTCGCCGCCCTGATGAAGGAATACGACCGCATGATCAGGCGCTTCAGAAAAGAGCACGCGCATCCTGAAGTGAAAGACGGAAGGATAGACCTGGTGGAAGGCCACAGGGGCAGGATAAAAGACCTGTTCAGCCAGGGCGGGAGCCCGCAGATATACGCCGATCTGATCGAATATTTCGACATCGGCAAATTCAGGCTGTGGGACCATGTGAAGGGCGGAGTGACCGCTATAGCCGATCCGGCAAGAGTCACTGACAGCCTTTCGGAACAGGTGAGTCCGGAGGTGCTGTTCGGCGTATACGAAGGATCTTACGGCCGCACGTCATCACGAAGTACAGAGATATACACTCCTTATCCTGAAGCGGTCCCGGGGCTCGGGAAATGTGATGACATAGAAAATGTCAGAAGCAGACAGATCGCGCCGTTCAACGGCCATATTGAATTGTTCGCGTCCGAGGTCGCGGGACTTCTGGCGAAAGGCTTCCGCGTGGTGATCGCTGCAGGCGGCAGCGAAAGAAACGACAGGGTCAGGGAATATCTCGATATCGCCGAGGTCAGCGGAGATATCTCATACAGGACAGGGACGCTGTCATCCGGCTTTGTTATGGAGGATGACAGGATATGCTTCATTAGCGGAAGCGACATATTCCCCGGCGGAGCGAAGACCCCGCGCCGGCGGAGCAAAAGGAAGAGCTCGAAGGACAGCATACAGTTCTCGGATCTTCATCCGGGGGACTACATCGTGCATGAAGCACACGGAATAGGCAGGTTCGAGGGCATAAAGGCCGTCACGGCCGACGGGATGACAAGGGATTATCTGGTCATAAGGTACGCCGGCTCGGACATGCTCTATATCCCTACAGAGCAGCTCGATGTCATACAGAAGTACATAGGCAATTCGGGCAATGCTCCGCACCTTTCAAAACTGTCCGGAGGCAGCTGGAAGAGGACCAGAGAGAGAGCGAAAAAGGCGATAATGGAGATCGCCGAAGATCTGGTGAAGCTCTACGCAAAGAGGCAGGCCGAAGGCGGCTATGCTTTCGGGGAGGACACCGTATGGCAGGCGGAGTTTGAAGAAGCCTTCCCGTATACGGAGACTGATGATCAGCTCAGAGCCTCCGAAGAGATAAAAGAAGACATGATGAAAGCTCTTCCGATGGACAGGCTTCTGTGCGGGGACGTCGGATACGGAAAAACCGAGGTCGCAGCCCGTGCGATCTTCAAGTGCATTTCCGAAGGCAGGCAGGCTGCGCTGCTGGCTCCTACGACGCTTCTTGTGAACCAGCATTATCATAATCTCAGGGAACGCTTCGGAGGATTCCCGTTCGAGATAGAAGAACTGTCAAGATTCAGATCGAAGGCAGCTCAGACGAAGACGGTAAAGGGAATAAAGAACGGCAGTGTCGACCTTGCGATAGGAACGCACAGACTGCTTTCAGATGATGTTAAATTCAAAGATCTCGGACTTCTGGTAATAGATGAGGAACAGCGCTTCGGAGTGAGGCACAAGGAGAAGATCAAGGAGTTCAGGAGCAATGTGGACGTGCTGACTCTTTCGGCGACTCCGATACCGCGCACGCTGAACATGTCACTCACCGGGATAAAGGATATAAGCATCATAGACGAGCCGCCGGGAGACAGGCTCCCCGTGCATACCTACGTGACGGCATATGACGAGGAGATACTCAGGAATGCCATAGTCCGCGAACTTGCGAGGGGCGGTCAGGTATTCGTCGTAAACAACAGGATCACGGGCATACATCAGGTCGCTGAGACCATCGGAAGGCTCGTGCCTGATGCTGTCACAGGCATAGGTCACGGCAGGATGAACGAGGATGCTCTTGAAAACACGATGCTGGATTTCATCGAGGGAAGGATAGACATCCTGGTCGCTACGACCATTATCGAAAACGGCATAGACATACCGAACGCCAATACGATGATCATCCTGAACGCTGACAGGTTCGGTCTGGCGCAGCTGTATCAGCTGCGGGGCAGAGTCGGAAGGTCGAGCAGGCTTGCTTACGCATATCTGATGTATCAGCCGGATAAGGTCCTTACCGACATAGCCAGAAAGAGGCTTGCGGCCATCAGGGAGTTCACCGAGTTCGGGGCAGGCTTCAGGCTCGCGATGAGGGACCTCGAACTCAGAGGCGCCGGCAATATGCTCGGAGAAGCACAGAGCGGTCATATAGAAAGCATAGGATATGAGCTTTACTGCAAAGAGATAGACAGAGCAGTGAGGCAGCTGAAGGGCGAAGACACCGGAGAAGAGAGGTCCGAGATCAATATCGATCTTACAGTGAACGCTTCCATACCGGCGGACTACATACCGGATGAGTCGCTGAGGCTCGACGCGTACCGCAGGATAGCATCGATCAATGACTCCGATGACGCGATGGATGTTATCGACGAACTGACGGACAGATACGGCGATATCCCCGGTGAAGCTCTCGAGCTGATAAGGATAGCTGAGATAAGGGCTCATGCGGGCTGGCTCGGAGCCGTCCACATCAGCAGAAACGAAAAATGGATACTGATAAGATTCTCGGACAGGGTGAAGCTGCATCCGTATGTGCTGGTCATGGCAAGATCCGAATACGGAGACGAGCTGCTGATCTCCGATGTGAGAGGGCTTACGATACAGATGCGAACGGGAAAGAGCATAGATACGGAAAAACTTCTGGGGCTGCTGCGTTATCTGAGTGATGTCAAAAGGGAGGCAGCTCAGATGGAAGGCTGATGGGCATTCTTGAATCTCTGTTTATCTTTATTCACAAGGACAGCGCGATAACGTATAATCATCTTTGTATTGGAGCCGAAAGGAGAGAGACATGCTATTTAAGAATATCGGAATAATTGACGAGAATTTCGAATACCGCGAAAACATGTATGTAGGCACGAACTGCCACAGCATAGTGTATATCGACAGCAAGCCTCCTGAAGATGAAGAAGCTTTCTTTGAGACATACGACGGCAAAGGAAAGGTGCTGATGCCCGGGTTCTACAACGCACACGGCCACTCGCCGATGAGCCTCCTGAGAGGGATCGGTGAGAATCTTCCGCTTCAAAGATGGCTGGAGGAAAAGATCTTTCCTTTCGAGGACAAACTGTACAGTGATGCAGTCTACTGGGCGACCATGCTGACCATGGCGGAATCCGTAAGGTTCGGCATAGTTTCCACAACGGACATGTATTTCCATATCGATGACATGATGAAAGCGATCGTCACTTCCGGTGTCAAGACCAATATCTGCAGGTCAGTGGTCTCCTTCGGAGTGTCTCCTGATGAGAATGATTCGTTCAGGGAGATGATCGAAGCGATCAGGATGTACTACGGCATGGAGGAAGGCCGCGTGCTTGTGGATGCTTCGGCTCATGCGGAGTACACGAACGATCTTGCGACACTGAAGGCGATAGCCGACGCCGCAAAGGAATTCGACGTAAATACTCATGTCCATCTTTCAGAGACCCGGTTCGAGCACGAGGAATGCATAAAGAGACACGGAAAGACTCCGGCCGAGGTATTCCTTGAATCCGGCATGTTCGATCAGCCGTGCACCGCTGCGCACTGCGTATGGGTCACAGAGAGCGATCTGGACATATTCAGGGAGAAGGGTGTTACGGTCGCCAGCAATCCTGTAAGCAACATGAAGCTTTCGAGCGGCATGGCCAACGTGCCTCTCATGTACGATAAAGGCATAAACGTTGCGATCGGTACGGACAGTGTAGCCAGCAACAACAGCCTTAACTTCTTTGAAGAGGTAAAACTGTTTGCCCTCACAGGCAAGGTGAAGACTATGGATCCTGCGGTGATGACTCCTCAGCAGGTGCTGAGAAGCGCAACAAGAGCCGGAGCCCTTTCCCAGGGCAGGAATGACTGCGGACTTGTAAAGGAAGGCTTCAGGGCTGATCTCATAGTCGTTGACGCGAACGTTCCTAACATGCAGCCTTGTGAAGACATGGCAAACGCGCTTATCTACTCGGCCGACGGAAAGGACGTATGCCTCACGATGTGCGACGGCAGAGTGCTGTACAAAGACGGAGAGTATACGACTATAGATATAGAGAAGACTGTTTTTGAAGCAAATAAGGCAAAGCAGGAGATCCTTAAACAACTTTGAAACAGCGGATATTGATGAACAGCGACAAAGAAGATGACATCAGAATAAGTGAAAAGGAAACCGCAGGGCCGTCACATGCAGCGTCTGCGACTCTTCTCAAGGGCGCGACCATACTCGCTCTTGCGGGCATCGTCAGCAAGATATTCGGTGCGATATTCAGGATACCGCTGACCAACATGATAGGAGCCGAAGGCCAGTCGTACTACAGCGCGGCGTACCCGGTCTATCAGCTGCTGTACACTGTTGCGACAGCCGGATTTCCCGTGGCCATATCCAGGATGGTATCCGAAAGGATAGCCCGCGGAGACTATATCAACGCCCAGAAATCGTACAAGCTGGCTCTCAAGGTATCCGCGGCTCTGGGGCTTGTCGCGTTCGCGATAATGTTCGCCGGCGCCGGCGCCATTGCGAGGTTCTACAAAAACCCGGGGGCGGAGGCGTCGATGAGAGCTGTCTCTTTTGCGCTGCTCCTTACGCCTTTCCTCGCATCTATGAGGGGGTATTTCCAGGGAAGGCAGGAGATGAAACCGACGGCTGTATCGGAAGTCATCGAACAGATGGCCAGAGTGGCTGCCGGACTTACGCTCGCATATATGTTCTATAAGACGAGCCTCGAAAAGGCTGCCGCCGGAGCGACTTTCGGCGCCTCAGCGGGAGTTCTTGCCGCCCTGATAGTGATGCTTCTGATCTACAGAAGCGACAGAGGCAGGAGAAAGAAACTTTTAAAGGACTCGGTCCTCAGAAAAGAGACGGACAGGGAGCGTCTGAAGGAACTTCTTATATTCGTTGTTCCGATCACGATCGGCTCGTCGATAATGCCGATCATGTTCAATATCGATGCGGCCATCGTCATGAGAAGACTCCTCGCGACAGGATGGGATTTCACCGAAGCAAAAAAGCTGTACGGGCTCATGGGAGGATACACCGATCCCATAGTGGGACTGCCGTTCGTATTCGTCGACGCGGTATGCGTGAGCATGATGCCTGCGATAACGACAGCCTATACCCTTAAGAATAAAGCAGATCTTGATGATCACATAAAGGCGGGACTCAAAACGCTCATGATCATCTCATATCCATGCATGATAGGGCTGATCGTCCTTGCGAAGCCTATCCTTACGATGCTTTATTTCAGAAAGACCGATGAGGCGCTGATGGCGGTGCCTATTCTTCAGACACTGTCCGTCACCATAGTCCTGCTTGCGGTCATGAGAGCCTTCTCGACCGGACTTCAGGGCATAGGAAGGATGATGCTGCCGGTGGTCAATCTTTTTCTCGGCGCCCTGGTAAAGGCCGGAGTTTCGTATGTTCTCGTGGGAATACCCGAACTGAATGTAAACGGAGCTGCGATCGGATCGATAACGGCATATCTGACGGCAGGCATACTCAACTATCTGGCTCTGCGCAAGTACGCGGACATCAGCCTCGATGTCAGGAGCATCTTCATCACTCCGCTCTACGCTGCTCTCATAATGGGGGCCGGCGCGCTGGTATCGTACAAGCTGTTCTTCCTTATTACTTCGAGCAACGCCGTATCCACGCTGGCTGCCATACTCGTTGCCGTGATCGTATACTTCGTGACAGTCTTCCTGACGGGGGCGGTGACAAAAGAAGAGATCATGATGATACCTAAGGGAGACATGATATACAGGCTTGCGGTCCGCATGAAAATAGCACGTTAACGATCTTCGGAAATGGCTGAATATCAACACTTTCAGCGTATTAATATGTTGACAATCCGACAAAAGAGCACATATAATAACCATAATGTATGATATCGCTTACATAGGAGGAATGATTATGAATAAAGCAGAACTGGTTGCAAAGGTTGCAGACAAGACCGGCTTCAAGAAAAAAGACGCAGAACTTGCTCTCGATGCGGTTCTCGATACCATCGAAAAGGCTCTGGTTGCCGGAGACAGCGTAAGACTGATCGGCTTCGGCACATTCGAAACCAGAAAGAGAAAAGCAAGGACCGGCAGAAATCCTCAGAAACCGGAAACAGTCATTTCCATACCTGCTTCCAAGGCTCCTGTATTCAAGGCAGGAAAGTCCCTCAAGGATGCAGTGAACAAGTGATCACAATATAAAAGAAGCGGATAGCCGGGCTGTCCGCTCTTTTTTTCAGGATATTACATAACGGAAAGAAAGCAGATAATGAGACTGGACAAGTATCTTAAGAATTCAAGGATAATCAAAAGAAGGACCGTCGCGAAGGAAGCGTGCGAACAGGGCAGAGTAGAGGTGAACGGAAAGACAGCAAAACCCGGCCTTGAACTCAGGACGGGCGATGAGATCACAATCACATTCGGAAACAACATATTAAAAGTCCGCGTGCTTGCCATGCCCGAAACGGTTCGCAAGGAAGACGCGGACTCGATGTATGAAGTGATCTCTTAATTTGTGACCGTGCCTGCTTTTATGTGTACGAGGGCGTATCTGTCGACAGCCACTGTCAGCAGGGCCATTATCGGGATGGCCACGATCTCCTTGACGGCTCTGGACGCCAGAAGAACATTGAAGCCTTTGCCCAGTATGAAGGTCAGCCAGTATGTATTGAGAAGCAGGTTGATCAGAAGACACACGAGCGCCGATGCGATCAGCGCTCTTTTTATTGTCACTTCTTTACCGTAAAGGACAAATCCGAAGATCAGACCGGTGAGAACGGCTGAAAGCGTGAACCCCGGGAAGAATGTCCCCGTAGGGAAAAGGAAAGCTCCGATGATGTCGGCAAGCCCGTATCCGACTGCAGCCACGACAGGGCCGTACATTATCGCCAGCACGGCTATCGGCAAAAATCCGAAGCCTATTCTCAGAAACGATATATTGATGGACACCAGCTTGGATAACACAACAGATAGTGCCGTCATGAAGGCGGTAAAGACCAGTGTCTGGGTAGTGAAGTATTTCCTGTTCATATAAAAACCTCCCGGAATCAAGTAATTGCAACGCTTCCAACAATCGCTCACCTGCAGCAATCACATTCCCGGAGGGAATTCTCCTGTCATTTATTGATCTGCAGTAGCGGATGCAATATCAAATCGCAACTCAGTAAGTTTTCGTTCCCGGGCAACATCCCATCCCAGGGACACTTAACGCTTGATATTTACTCTACATCAGCGATTTTAACATAGTTTACAATTTGTTTTCAATAGTCTGCTGCCTGCGATTATTTGCGGTTTTTGGCGGTTTTTTGCTGATTACTTTTCGTTGCCGATATGACATCATAACGTTAATACAGTATTCACTTCAGATACCGATAAGAGGAGGTACGGTTATGCATCACAGAGAACATCATAAGAAAAAAGATCGTCCGCTGCCGGAATACATTTCCGTAATCAGCGCCAGCAACTGCGCAAAGATCAGGATCGATGACATCGAGGTGATAGAACAGGACGGACGCAAGCTGCACGTAGTAACATCAGGAAAAGACTATTCGTTTTACGGAGGACTCAACACGATCGCCGAATCGCTCGCCGAGAGAGCTTTCTTCAGACCTATAAAGAAGATGATAATCAATCTCGATCATGTCAGGGATATCACCGGCTATTACGTCAATTTCAATTCGGGACAGTCGATAGCGATGGGGAGGAACGCCCTGGCAAATACCAAGAAAGCTTACAAAAGATATCTGCTGAGATACCCGCCTTATACTTTATGGGAACCCGTGGCGATGGCGGACAGCATCGTGGCCGAAAACAGCGGGATCGAAAACGAAGCGTGATCTTCAGACAAACTTCAAAAAACTTCAAAAAATGTTTCGAAAAAGTTCAAAAAAAGTGTTGACAGAGGGGTGTAGTTTGCATAAAATAATGGAGCTGTCGCTGAAAAGCGCAGCGGAACCTTGAAAACTTCATAGTGCAGAACAGGTCTTGAAATTTGAGGGGCTTTAGCC
>CADBFL010000009.1 GCA_902793875.1 uncultured Eubacteriales bacterium
GTGAGAAATCATGAAGTGACGAAGCCCCAGATGCTCCTGGACGACAGAGGCGAGCTCAGGGAACCGGGCTGGTCGAGAAGTCTCGTGCAGAAGTACAGAAGGGCCATGATAAAAGCCCCGAAGTTCCGTATCAAGGAGTGGGACTACTATCTCGTGGTGAACAGAGATTTCGCAGCGGCCTTTACCATCTCGGACGACGGATACATCGGTCTGCAGTCGGTGTCGCTGCTGACGTTCGGCGATGAGCCGCGGGAACACACCGAGACAGTGCTGAACGCCTTTCCGATGGGAAAGCTCAGGCTGCCTGAGGATTCGTCGTTCGGCACGACGAAGTACGAAGACAGGCGGCTTCAGATGAGCTTCGAGGCGAAGTATCAGAAGAGGCATATAAAGTGCCGCTTCGAAAACTTCATGGACGGAAAGACCCTCGAGGCGGATATAGAGCTCGATCAGCCGCCGATGGATTCGATGGTCATCGCGACGCCGTGGCCCGAAAAGCACGCCTTCTACTATAACCAGAAGATAAACTGCATGAGAGCGTCGGGACATGTAAGCTTCGACGGAAAGAAATACATCTTCGACCCTGCGACGGACTTCGGCACACTCGACTGGGGCAGGGGGGTATGGACATACGACAACACCTGGTTCTGGGGCTCGGGCAATGCCGATGTGGACGGAAACAGCTTCGGATGGAACATCGGGTACGGCTTCGGAGACACATCCGCGGCCTCGGAGAACATGCTGTTCTGGAACGGCACTGCCCACAAACTGGACGATGTGAGCTTCGGCCTTCCGGAAAGCGGATACATGGACAAATGGACCTTCAGTTCTTCCGACGGAAGGTTCCGGATGGAGTTCGAGCCCGTGCTCGACAGGGCGGCATGCCTCGACTATAAGATCATAGTTTCCGATCAGCACCAGGTGTTCGGAAAGATGAGCGGCACGGCTGTGCTCGACGACGGGACGGAGATAAAGATCAAAGACGTCATGTGCTTTGCCGAAAAGGTACACAACAGATACTGACTCTGCCCGCCGGACTCGCGCAAGGCGCGGACATATCGACCGTGCACAGGCTGAACGGAGTTTGAAAAAAATGAAAGAGAGCGGAATCACTTTTTCCGCTCTCTTACGCTTTTTGTAAGCAGGTACTCTATCTGACCGTTGATCGATCTGAAATCGTCCTCCGCCCACTTTGCTATATCGGCCCAGAGTGACTCGGGCAGGCGAAGGACTATCTGCTTGCGCCCGCCGTCCTTTGCCTTTGCCGGGCCGCCTGATCTGTCATTGCCCATGCCGTTTCTCCGTTTCACTCAGGCTCAGTATATCGTGCCGCTGTTCACTACCGGCTGGGCATCCTTGTTGCCGCAGAGCACTACGAGCAGGTTGGATACCATCTGGGCCTTGCGCTCTTCGTCGAGATCGACGATCCCGTCGTCCGCGAGCTTGTCGACAGCCATTTTGACCATGCTGACCGCACCGTCCACGATCTTGGCCCTGGCCGCGATGATGGCCGATGCCTGCTGTCTCTGAAGCATCGCCGCCGCTATCTCTTCGGCGTACGCGATGTGGGTGATCCTGACCTCCTCTATCACGAGACCCGCGAAAGCGACCTTGTCGGCCAGTTCGACCTGCATCTTTTCGGCGATCTCCTGCGAGCTTCCGCGCAGCGTCTGCTCGGCCTTGCCGGAGGTGTCCTCCTCGAGCCCGTCATCGAAGACATCGTACGGATAGAGCCTCGCCATGTTTCTGATGGTCGAATCAGTCTGGATCGAGAGGAATTCAGTGTAATTCTCTACGTTGAACACCGCCTTGGTCGGGTTCTCGACATGCCACAGGACCACCGCCCCGATGATGATAGGATTGCCGAGAGCGTCGTTTACCTTCTGCGTGCCGTTGTCGAGAGTGGATCTTTTCAGAGAGATCGTCTTCTTGACTCTGCCTGCGCCGGTCTTTGAATTCTTGCGCGAGCCTGCATCGGCTGAGCTTTCGCCTGCTGCAGCCACAGCGGACTGCGCATCGTAGGCGGGGTTGTTGTACCTTGCGAACGGATTCACATAGAAAAAGCCCGGCTTCATGATCGTGCCGTAGTATTTGCCGAAGAGTGTGAGCACGAGAGCCTCGTTGGGACGCACGCTCCTGAGTCCTCCGAAGAGGAACGGAAGAACGATGCACAGAAGCATCGCGAGCATGATCCTTATGCCGCCGCCGCGCCACGCTGTCGCGCCGCTTACGAAGAGCACCGGCACCGCCAGGCACAGCACGATCAGGATGATCAGCACGAGCATTCCGCTCGGCGGATTGATGATCTTCTGCTCTGCGGGCGCGCTCCAGGCGGCGTCCTGCGCAGGTACAGCGCCCTTTGAAGTATCGGGAGTATCGAATTCAACGTTTCTGTCTGCCATGTCTCTTACCTCCTTAAGGATGATGGTGATATCAAAATGATATCATTTATATATCATATATATCACTCCGGCCTCTGCGGTGTCAAGTCCCGGGGGCGCACGAAAGAAAAAGGGCCCGATTCCTTGAAAAACCGCATGTTTATACTATATAGTTAACATATATATAACCTTTATATAACATCGCAAGGAAAACAGAGATATGATCAGAGTACTGGTAGTGGATGATGAACAGGTCATAAGAGAAGGCGCCGCGAGAGTCATTGCGGAGTGCGTGCCGGATGCAGAGATCACGGCGTGCGCCACTCCGTCCGAAGCTCTTCAAAAACTTGAAGAAAAAGACTTCGACGTGGCCTTTCTGGACATAGAGATGCCGGGCATGAACGGGATCGAGCTCGCAAAAAGGATCAGGGATGCCTCGCCTGACACCAATATAATATTCTCGACAGCGTACCCGGAATATGCCGGGGATGCTTTCGGGCTGCATGCCAGCGGATACATTACCAAGCCGCTGACCAGAGACAAGGTCATGGCGGAGATAAGCGATCTCAGACATCCTGTCGAAAAAAAGGACAGAGGCCTGCGCGTCAGGGCGTTCGGCAATTTCGAGGTGTTCTATGACGGCAAGCCGCTTCACTTCAGATATACCAAGACAAAGGAGCTTCTCGCCTATCTTATCGACCGCAACTGCGCGGTGGTGGATATAGGAGAGATCAGAGCCATCCTCTGGGATGACGATGAGGACCGCACGAGCTACATCAAGCAGATAAGAAAGGATCTCTCGGACACCCTGAAGAGCATAGGATACGGGGATGCCATCGTCATCATTCGCGGAGGCATAGGAGTCGTTCCCGGAAAGATCAGCTGCGACTACTTCGACTACCTCGCGGGAGATTCCGAAGGGGAAGCCGCATATCACGGCGAATACATGCAGCAGTACAGCTGGTCGGAGATGACGCACGGCAGTCTGGAGTCAAGAGAGCACAATGATCGATGAAACGGTAGTACGCGCGGTAAATATCGCACTGCAGACATTCGGCATCATTGTGGCGCTCGCAATGATGTCGAGTTTTAGCAGGGAGCTTCTGCGCAGGCGCTCGCAGAGGCTGCTCCTTTCGAAGATCGTGACGGCGACGGCCTGCATGATCTGCTTTGTCATATATAATCTGCGCGGAACAGGACCTGAAGATCCACTCAACATGGTCCTTCTTTCGCTCTCGCAGGTGGGTCTTTATGTCGTTTCGTACCTTTACATAGAATACCTGAGGGCGCAGATAGAGGAGATCGATGCCGGCAGGAGCGTTCCGGCGGCGGTGCAGATCATCGCGCTGGTTTTATGCGTCGCGGGATCGACGCTCCGCGTGGTCTCGACGGTCAGCGGGGGATTCGGGAAAAACAGCGGATCCGCGTTCGGCTGGGGTGCCGCGTTTGAGCTCGGACATGCCGGCGGAGTCATACTCATGGGCATCACCATCATCATCCTGTGCACCTACTACAGGACCCTCGGAGTGAGACACACGCTCATACTGTCTTCGATGCCGGTGCTGATACTGCTTGCGGCATACATGGAACCGCTCGCGGGAGGCATAGACCTTTATTACCCGTTTGTGATCATAGAGTTCTGCATCGTATATACCCAGCACCATCTGGATATCGCGCGTCAGACGGAAAAGGACAGGATGGACGAGACAAAGGCAAGGCTCGCTCTGGCGACCGGCAGGATCAAGCCCCATTATCTTTACAACGTGCTGACGACCATATATTATCTCTGCGAGACAGACCCTCAGAAAGCCCAGAGAGCGATAGGCACCTTCTCCGAATATCTCAGGGGCACTCTTGAGACCATGGAAAAGCAGGAGCTGGTAAATTTCTCGTGGGAGCTTGCCGAGATCAGGCACTACCTCGAACTCGAAAAACTTCGCTTCGGCAGCAGGCTCAGCGTAGAATACGATATAGAGGCCGAGGATTTCTCCGTCCCGCCGCTTTCGATCCAGCCGCTCGTAGAGAACGCCGTCAAGCACGGCATAGCGCCGAAAGAGGAGGGCGGCACGGTCAGGATACTGTCGAGATGGCTCTCCGACGGAGGCGCCCAGATCCGCATCATCGATGACGGCATCGGCTTTGATGTGGCGGAGCTCAGAAACATGGACGTGACTCACGAAGGCCTGGCCAACGTGCGCGAGAGGCTGCGTCTCGAGGTGGGCGGAGACCTGACGATCACCAGCTCTCCGGGCAAGACGACGACCGTCATCGTCACGATAAGACCTTCGGCGGCGGACAACGGAAACAGATAACAGACGCAGATAACATAAAACAGACATAAGCAGCAGATGCCGGAAATAATAACTGACGCATTACTGGATACGATAAAGGATACGGTAACTCTGATACCCTTCCTTTTTATCACTTACCTGGCGATGGAATGGCTCGAACGCAGGACGGAAGAGCAGTCTGTCGCCCTGCTTTCGCGTGTGGGAAGATTCAGCCACGTGCTCGGGGCGGCAATAGGCCTGATCCCGCAGTGCGGATTCTCGGCGGCGGCCGCGGGTCTCTACTCAGGGGGCGTCATCACGGCCGGGACACTGATCGCGGTCTTTCTGTCGACCTCCGATGAGATGGTCCCGATATTCCTGTCATCGTCCGTCGGGGCCGGGACTATCGCAAAGATACTCCTCGCCAAATTCGTGATCGCCCTTGCGAGCGGAATACTGGTCGACGCGCTGGCGGGGACTCTCGGCAGGAGGCTCCGCGCGGACAAACACATACACGATCTGTGCGAGAGGGACCGCTGCGGCTGCGAGGATGAAGAGGGCGGCATATTCCGTTCGGCGCTCGTACACACGCTGAAGATCACCGGATTCATTTTCATCATCTCGCTGATATTGAGCCTGGCGATAGGCTTTATCGGAAGAGATAACCTGGCTTCGCTCATGACGGGCGCGCCGTTTGCCGGCACGGTCGTGACCGCCCTGATCGGTCTCATCCCTAACTGCGCGGCGTCGGTCGCCGTCACGCAGATGTATCTCGAAGGGCTTCTGACAGCGGGGCAGCTGATGGCGGGCCTCCTGACCGGAGCGGGGGTAGGACTGCTCGTCCTGTTCAGGAGCAACGCCCATCACAGGGAGAACCTAGCGATACTCGCGGCGCTCTTCGCGCTCGGAGTCATCTGGGGCAGCCTGATCGATGTTGCCGGCATCACATTCTGACAGGTGGCATTATGCTCGAAAACAATTATCTGATCATAAATAAAAAAGCCCGCGCGTTCAGCGAAATAAAGATAGCCGGCAGGACCGCGGTCTTTCTGGATGACGACGGCAGGCCGGTAGACTACGGCGTCCTCCCTCTCGGAGATTCCTTATACGCTATGATGAGCTGCGACCGCGTCAGGCTTCTGATGATGGTGACGGACAGGCAGGGAGCGCATGACGTGATAGGAGTCTTCTGGAAGGACGGAGCGGACTATGAGAAGGAGTGCCCGATGCTCGGAAGCGTTGCCGGCATGAAGATTTACAGGCAGGATCTCAGGATCGGTAGCTACGCCCGGTCCATAGCCGAAAAACTCGACGAGGGCGTCAGGATAAGGGTCGCCGACGCGGTCGACGGATCGGACATGACCGGATGCCCCGAGTGCGGCATGATGAATCCCCGGGGAACTCCGTATTGCCTCGAATGCGGATGTGAGTTAGAATAAGCGAGTTAGAAACAGAAAAATACCAGCAGAAAGAGATCGGACATGGCAGAGAAAGAGAACAAAACCAGAAAGAAAACTGAAGAAATCAAAGACGAAGCTAAGGCGGCAAAGGAGGAAGCCGCTGTCGAAACCAGGACGTCGAAGAAAGAAGCCGCTGACGAAGTGAAGGCGTCGAAGAAAGAAGCCGGAGAAGCAGCGAAGACTGAAGAAAAAGAGATGCGCACTTCAACGGAGAACAACAGGCGCAAAAAGGCCGAGCGCAGGGAAGCCAAGGCTGCCCGCAAGGAAGCCAACATGGTCGAGGAGAAAAAAAGAAGACCTAACAACGCCGTGATCGCCGTCATGATCTTCGGCGTGCTGATCGGGATGTTCGCGTTCATCTGGGGCTACAACTACTTCCAGAAGGCGGAATCCATCGAGAAGTACATGGAAGAAAACGGAATGAGCGAGGTATACAGCCGCTTCTCGATCGACGAATACACGACCGCGGCAGTGAAGGCAGAGGGCAATACCATAAAGATCGTGGTGAAGGTCGCCGATGATGCTCCGAAGGATGTCGTCAGCAAATACAAGGGCAAAGAGGGCGAAAAGAGCCTCAAGGACATCGGCGCGTACTACCTGACAGCCTTCAAGCCTGAGGTAAGAGGCTTCAGCGGAGAGGCCAGGGTGCTGGCGAAACAGGGCGACAAAAAGCTCAAATACGTGAAGATGACTTACCGCGAAGCGAAAAAATATGTAAAGGACGCCGAGAAAAAGGCCGGTGAAGAGACTGAACACGAACATGAACATGAAACTGATGAAACGGGCGAGACTTCAGAATAACTGACGCCGGCTTCGCCCCCCCGGAAACGGATAATCAAAAACGGATGCAAGAAATCGAAAACTGCGATTCTGTGCATCCGTTTTTTCTGCAGAAGAGCGCCCGCCGGCCGCGCCTGCGGAACTACCGGACGGTGAAGCGGTATCCCAGCCCGCGCACCGTTATGAGATACTTAGGATTGGAAGGGTCGTCCTCGATCTTCTGGCGGAGCCTGTTGACGTATACCATGATGGCGTTTTCGTCAATGATGGTCTCTCCCCAGATGACGCTGTAGATCATGTCCTTTGAGAAGATGTGGTCCACGTTGTCGATAAAGAGCTTGATCATGGAGTTCTCTTTGGCCGAAAGAGGTATCTCGACGTCGTTTTTGTAGAATCTCAGCGTCGAGGTGTTGTATGTGAACGGACCGGCCTCGATGATATTGCTCCTGCTCTGAGGCGAGGTCTCGCGGCTCCTCCTGATGAGGGCCTTGGCCTTCGCTACCAGCGTGACCGGGTTGAACGGCTTGGTGATATAGTCGTCTGCGCCTATCTCTAGTCCGTACAGAGCATCCTGGTCCTCTTTGCGTCCGCTGACGACCATGACCGGAGTCGTAAGGCCCTTTGCCCTTATGCGCTGTATGACCTCGAAACCGTTGATCCCTCTCATGTTGATGTCCAGCAGGATCAGATCGTACTTGTTGACCTCAAGCAGCTCGAGCGCCGCCTCGCCGCTGATCGCAAGGTCGTTCTCGATGCCGTTGTTCTTGAGAGCCTTGTGGAGCATCGTCAGTATCGCTTTGTCGTCATCCACTACCAGGACTTTGTCTGCCATTTTTTCCTCCTCGTTATCTGCCGGACGGTCTCTTGACCCAATACATACATATATTAACACACTTAAAACACAATATGTAGGTTTTTGTCGTTCTTCTATGGTAGAATATTCGGCGGAGGTGTGAAGATTGAAGGACAAGCTGTTCAGCAACAGAAAAGTATACATAACGGCTATCATCGTGGCGGTGGCGCTCATAGCGATAGGCATATTCGGCGTATGGCGCGCTTTTGCCCGCTTCGATGAAACGACGCTGACCGAAAAGGACGATCAGATCTACAGCCTGATGCGCTCCGACGATGTGAATATCGAGAACTCCATCAAAGCCTTTGAGCGCGAAGCAGATATATTCCTGAGCCGCCAGATGCTGCAGGAGGCGCTGCGCGTCTGGAATGAAGAGGATGATATCTCCGAACTCCGGGATTTCATCAGCGACAATACTCTCCGGAACAATCCGATCTATGCGGACCTTGTCGTGATGAAAGGGGACAGCATAGCGCTCTCGGCTGCCGGAAATACCTCCTATGAATTCATCACGTCGAAGGACGCCAACGGGATAAGGCTGTGCCGCGATGAGGACGGCAGATACTATTTTTCGTATGAGACCGAGGGATCCGGGGGCATCAGCTACGGCTCGCTGATAGACCTGTCGCAGCTCTACATGACGGCTGTCGGCACAAACCCCGAAAAGCAGGTCATGCTGATCGACAGCACCACGAACGTGATGCTCACGGCCGGGGATGAAGACGTCATCCTCAGGACGACCGGCGAGGACGTGGACGAGACCACGGCGGCATGCAGGGACTATCTGCTCAGATGCCAGCAGTCCGGCGCTGCCGGAGGCATCTCGATGGATCTCAAAGATGCGGACGGGAAGACCTACACTGCCAGACTGGTCGCCCAGCCAAGCGGCAGCACGGTGAACGGCGAGTTCGCGATGGGCGTCATAATCAATTTCGAGGAAGCCATAGCGCCGTCAAGAGAGGCGGCCGAAGCGATCCTTCTCTACGGCGGGCTGGCCATCATAGGCGTGCTCGGGCTGCTATTCCTGCTTCTCTTCATGAGCCGCGCCAATGCGAGCAGTTCTGCAGAGGTCAATGTGCTCAAAAGGAAGAACGAGGCGCTCGAAGAGATCAACCGCAAGATGCAGGCTCTGACACACCACCAGAGGCTGGAGACCATCGGCACGATGACCGCCGGTATCGCGCATGATTTCAATAATCTGCTGACCCCGATAATGGGATACAGCATAATGACGATGGAAATGCTGCCGGCTGACGCGACCGATCTGCAGGAGAACCTGCTCGAGGTCTACAACGCGTCGGTCAAAGCGAAGGACATAGTTACGAGACTGTCCGATCTCAGCAAGAAGGGCAGCGAAGAAAAATACAGCGAAGTCGACATAGACGAGACCATACAGAGCGCCCTCAAGGTGACGCTGCCTGCAAAGCCGAGCAACGTCGAGGTCAAGGCCCGCTTCGGGGCCGAGGGGACCATGATCAGGGCTGACCGGACGCAGATATCCCAGCTCGTGATGAACATAGTGCTCAACGCCTACGACGCGATGAAAGAAAAGGGCGGCACCATCATGGTCTCGACCAGGAGGGCCGGTGACGAGATCATGATGAGGTTCAAAGATACCGGCTGCGGGATGGATGCCGAGACCGTCACCAAGATATTCGATCCTTTCTACACCACCAAGGAGTCAGGCAAGGGCACGGGACTCGGGCTGGCGATAGTCGCGCAGATAGTCGAGACTCACGGGGGAAGGATCTACGTGGACACCGAACCGGGCAAAGGCACCGAATTCAGGATATCGCTGCCTGTCGCCGGCACGGATATAGAGACTCCTGCGTGGGGCCCGAACGGCGAGGGCAAATTCGACACCAAACGCTACAGCGCCAATATATTCAGAAAAGAGCTCGCGAAGGCCGAGGCCGAGCGCAGAAAGCTCGAAGAGGAAGACGGCAGATAGGGAATGCGGGGGCCGGACGGGATATATGTCCCGGCCCCTTTTTTGCTGCCCGCATTTCGTAAAAAAGTACACAGAACCGCCAAGATTTATCACTGCCGTTTGTGGTATACTATATACGGATTTTTTCGGCTGTGCCGAATATCAAAATTGATAACAAATTTTTATTGAAAGGAAAGCAAGATATGATCATTCTGGTAGTCAACACAGGAAGCTCTTCCCTTAAATATCAGCTGATCGACATGGACAATGAGTCCGTGCTCGCAAAGGGACTCTGCGAGAGGATCGGCGAAGACGGTCACATGAATTACAAGACCGACAAGGGCACGGTATTCGACAAGGATATCGCGCTTCCGGACCACGGAGTTGCCATGCAGCTCGTAATCGACGCACTTACCGACAAGGAGCACGGAGTCATCTCGAGCATGGATGAGATCGGCGCCGTAGGACACAGGATAGTACAGGGCGGCTACATCTTCGACAAGTCCGAACTCATCACAGATGAGGTCGAGGCCGGCATCGAAGAGCTCTGCACGCTCGGACCTCTCCACAACCCGCCTGCTCTTGTAGGTATCAGAGCCTGCAAGAAGGTGCTTCCGAACACTCCGGGAGTAGTGGTGTTCGATACTACGTTCCACAGGACCATGGCAGACGAGTGCAAGTACTACGCCATCCCTTGGGAGTATGCCGAGAAGTATCACGTACAGAGATACGGAGCTCACGGCACAAGCCACAGATATGTAGCGGAAAGATGCGCCGAACTCGTGGGCGGCGATCCTGAGAAGCTCAACATCATCACATGCCATCTCGGCAACGGTTCGTCCATCAGCGCTGTCAAAGGCGGCAAGTGCTACGACACTTCGATGGGCCTGACGCCGCTCGAGGGCCTCGTGATGGGTACGCGCTGCGGATCCATCGACCCGACTGTCGTAAGCTTCATCTATGAGCAGACAGGCATGCCTGTAAAAGAGATAACGGACATGATGACGAAGAAGTCCGGACTCCTCGCCGTTTCCGAGATCTCCGGCGACTGCAGAGACATCTGCGAAGCTGAGGCAAAGGGAAACAAGAAGGCGCACATCGCAAGAGAGATGCTGCTCAGATCCGTCAGGAGATTCATCGGCGCTTACGCTGCTGAGCTCGGACGCGTCGACGCGATGGTATTCACAGCCGGCATCGGCGAGAACGACATCGATCTGAGAGAAAAGGTGACCGATTATCTCGGATTCATGGGCGTTACCATCGACAAAGAGAAGAACAACTGCAGAGGCGAAGAAGTCGAGATCACCGGCAAGGACTCGAAGGTAAGAGTTTTCATCATTCCTACCCAGGAGGAGCTGATGATCGCGCGCGATACAAAGGCTATCGTCGAGGCGCTGTAGGAGGACGGCTCGATATTTTCCGTCATGCATCGTTGCGCTCGCAAATCGCTCACTTACGTACTTCTGTGTACGCGCGTTCGCGATCTGCTCGTGCGCCTCGCCTGACGAAAAATCTCTTTGCCGCAGGAGCGGCGCTAAATAACGGAAATAATTATTTCACCATATATTATTTCAAAAAAGTACTTTTTTACTTATCACTTATTTCAAGATCTTTTAAAGGGAGATGAAAGAATGAAAAGACAATTCAAGACCATGGACGGCAACAACGCTGCTGCACATGTCTCCTACGCGTTCACAGAGGTTTCGGGAATCTACCCGATCACTCCGTCTTCGCCGATGGCTGACTATGTTGACCAGTGGGCTGCTGCCGGACGCAAGAACATCTTCGGATCTACTGTACAGGTAGTCGAGATGGAGTCTGAAGCAGGCGCTGCAGGCGCTGTACACGGTTCCCTCGGAGCAGGCGCTCTGACGACCACATACACTGCTTCCCAGGGACTCCTCCTGATGATCCCGAACATGTACAAGATCGCGGGAGAACTTCTGCCGGCAGTATTCCATGTTTCGGCGCGTACGGTTTCGACTCACGCTCTGAACATCTTCGGAGATCACTCCGACGTATATGCCTGCCGTCAGACAGGATTCGCGATGCTCGCTGAGGGCAACGTCCAGGAGGTCATGGACCTCGCTCCTGTAGCTCACCTTGCAGCTATCGAGGGCAGAGTTCCGTTCCTCAACTTCTTCGACGGATTCAGAACTTCTCACGAGATCCAGAAAGTAGCCGTATGGGACTACGAGGACCTCAAGGACATGTGCGACATGAAGGCTGTCAAGGCATTCCGCGACGCATGCCTCAACCCGGATCATCCTCACCTCAGAGGATCCCACGAGAACGGCGACGTCTTCTTCCAGCACAGAGAGGCCTGCAACAAGTACTACGATGCAGTTCCTGAAGTTGTCGAGAAGTACATGGCCAAGATCAACAAGAAGATCGGTACTGATTATCAGCTCTTCAACTACTACGGCGCCAAGGATGCTGACAGAGTCATCATCGCCATGGGCTCCATCTGCGACGTTGCTGAGGAAGTCATCGACTATCTCACTGCAAAGGGCGAGAAGGTCGGCCTAATCAAGGTAAGACTCTACAGACCGTTCAGAGCAGACAAGCTGATCGCAGCTCTGCCGAAGACATGCAAGAAGGTCGCTGTTCTTGACAGAACAAAAGAGCCTGGTTCCCTCGGTGAGCCTCTCTACCTCGATGTCATGACCGCATTCGCAGAAGCGGGAATGAGCGATGTAAAGGTGATCGGCGGACGTTACGGACTCGGTTCGAAGGATACGCCTCCGGCATCGGTATTCGCAGTGTATGACGAGCTCAATAAGGCTAAGCCGAAGAAGAGATTCACCATCGGCATCGTCGATGACGTTACGAACCTCTCGCTCGAGGAGAAGCCGGCTCCTATCACAGCTGCAAAGGGCACTATCGAGTGCAAGTTCTGGGGTCTCGGAGGCGACGGAACAGTCGGAGCCAACAAGAACTCCATCAAGATCATCGGAGACCACACTGACAAGTACGTACAGGCTTACTTCCAGTATGACTCCAAGAAGACAGGCGGCGTAACGATCTCCCACCTGAGATTCGGCGACTCCCCGATCAAGTCTTCGTACTACATCAACAAGGCTGACTTCGTTGCATGCCACAACCCGAGCTACATCGACAAGGGATTCAAGATCGTCCAGGACGTCAAGCCGGGCGGGATCTTCCTGATCAACTGCCAGTGGAAGCCTGAGGAAGTCGGACATCACCTCGACGCTGCTGCAAAGAAGTACATCGCCGAGAACGACATCCAGCTGTACATCATCGACGCTATCGACCTTTGCGCCAAGATCGGAATGGGCAAGAGAACGAACACTACTCTCCAGTCCGCATTCTTCTCGCTCGCAGAGGTACTGCCAAAGGCAGACGCGATCAAGTACATGAAGGACGCTGCCACGAAGTCCTACCTCAAGAAGGGCCAGGATGTCGTGGACATGAACCACAAGGCAATCGACGCCGGCGCTGACGCTCTTGTAAAGATCGACGTTCCGGCCGACTGGAAGAAGCCTGCTGCAGACCCTGCGAAGCCGGCTCTCGACGGACCGAAGGCCCTCGTTACACAGGTAAAGAACATCCTGCTTCCTATCGACAACATGGACGGAGACAGCCTGCCTGTATCCGCATTCATGCCTCACGTCGACGGCGAGTGGGAACTCGGAGCTTCCGCTTACGAGAAGAGAGGCGTTGCTGTCATGGTTCCTGAGTGGGATCCTGCGAAGTGCATCCAGTGCAACAGCTGCGCATTCGTCTGCCCGCATGCTACTATCAGACCGTACATGCTCGACGACAAGGAAGCAGCTGCAGCGCCTAAGGGCTTCAAGATGGCCGATGTAAAGGCCGGCGCAGGCAAGGGCACATACAAGTTCGCGATGACGGTATCCCCGCTCGACTGCATGGGATGCGGCGTCTGCGTAACGGTCTGCCCGGACAAGGTACAGGCTCTGACGATGAAGCCGCTCGAAGAGCAGCTTCCTGAGCAGGAGAACTTCAACTACGCAGTCAAGAACGTCACAGTCAAGGCCGACGTTGCCGAGACGAAGACTACAAAGGGCTCGCAGTTCAAGACTCCTCTCCTCGAGTTCTCGGGCTCCTGCGCAGGATGCGCCGAGACCTCGTATGCAAGGCTGATCACACAGCTCTGCGGAGATCACACTTACATCTCCAACGCTACAGGATGCTCGTCCATCTGGGGCGGCCCTGGAGCAACAGCGCCTTATACGACTGATGCATGCGGACACGGTCCTGCATGGAACAACTCCCTCTTCGAGGACAACGCTGAGCACGGTCTCGGAATGAGAATGGCTGTCAAGGCCAGAAGAGCCAAGATCAAGGCTGACGTTGAGGAACTCGTTGCTGCCGGAGTGCCTGCAGACGTAAAGGCTGCCGCAGAGGCATGGTACGCAGTATTCAACGATCCTGTTGAATCGAGAGCAAAGGGCGACGAGCTCGCTGCAGCACTCGAGAAGGCAGGCATCGGCAAAGAGATCGTTGAGCGCAAGGATCTCCTCGGCGAGAAGACCGTATGGATCTTCGGCGGAGACGGCTGGGCTTACGATATCGGTTACGGCGGACTCGACCACGTGCTTGCAAGCGGCGAGAACGTGAACGTAATGGTATTCGATACAGAGGTCTACTCCAACACAGGCGGACAGGCTTCGAAGGCTTCCAACATCGGACAGGTCGCTCAGTTCGCGGCTGCCGGCAAGGCCATCGAGAAGAAGTCGCTGTCTCAGATCGCTATGGCTTACGGTTATGTATACGTAGCTCAGGTAGCTATGGGCGCTAACCCGGCTCAGACTCTGAAGGCGATGAACGAGGCTATCGCTTACGACGGACCTTCCCTGATCATCGGATACTCGCCATGCGAGATGCACTCCATCAAGGGCGGCATGATGAACTGCCAGCTCGAGATGAAGAAGGCTGTTGAGTGCGGTTACTGGAACCTCTTCAGATACAACCCTGCAGCCAAGGCAGAGGGCAAGAACCCGTTCACACTGGACAGCAAGGTACCTGCAGGCGGATATCAGGAGTTCCTGATGAACGAGGCAAGATACAACAGACTGACCAGAGAGAATCCGGAAAGAGCCGAGAAGCTCTTCGCCGAGAACGAGGCAGCCGCAATGGCGCGCTACGACAAGCTGGTCAAGTTCGTGGACTTCTACGCGCCTGAGGCATAAGCCGACTGGCCCTGATGACTGCCTGGCGCAGCAGCGCGAAGGCAGAGCCACGAAAATCAAAAAACACGGCGGAGCCGGTCTTCGGACCGGCTCTTTGCTTGCCTCATATCCGGCCTACCCTAAAACTATCCTATGGCCGATGTATCGATATCAGTACAATTATGGTGAGAAAGAATGCTAAAGCGACCAGTTTCATACCGACCGGAGACCGACCCGGCCGAAAGGAGACGGATATGAAGAACAACAGACTATTCAGACAGACTGCGACAATGCTGCTCGCGCTTGCGATGGTGTTCACGATGATGCCTCTGCTCGGCGCGCAGGATGCATATGCCGAAACGGCTGAAGCCAACGGCGGCACGGTCGCGTCGAACAGCAAAAACAATGCCGAAGCGGCATTCGGTGCGGGCAATGTGACAGCTGAATACAGCAGCGCGTCCGGGACCCTTACCATCACGCTGAATACCGACATCGGCCTGAAGGCTCCGGTGGTGATAAAGAAAGGATCCTCCGGGAAAAAGGTGGTCATTGATCTGAACGGTCATACCATCACCGCCGCGGAGGGTATTTCGGGAGACAGCGCCGAAGCCGCGAAAGGGAAGGACGCCATCCGCATCATACCTGCTGATTACGATGTAGAGATAAAAGGCGGCGGCACCGTCACGGGCGGAAAGGGAGCGGTCATAGAGACCGAAGATCATTTCAGATACGGAGCGCGCGGAGGAGACGCTGTCTCGTTCATCGCCGACGGAGACTCATACTGGAATCCTCAGAACAACGATGCGGAGCTTTCCAACGGACTGACAGTCACCGGCGGCGCGGTCCTCACAGGAGGCGCAGGAGGCGATATATCCGGAGACGACTGGCGTTACTCCATAGATAATTTTTCAGGAGAACATGAGCATACGCTGGGCGACAACGGCCAGTTCCAGCTGAAGGCCGGCGCGGGCGGCTCCGGAATAGGCCAGCCGGGCACGGGTATAGCGTACGCGCAGGTGCTGCTCGCGTACGCAAGGATCATCATAGAGAACGGCACGGTAAACGGCGGCCCGGGAGGAGCCGTCGATATGAACACGGCGCATACGCCGGTGCTCACGTATTACGGCCTGATGAACGCTCCGGCCATCGACAGATACATGCAGGAACTTTCGAACCGCGACAAGGCCTTCGATAACTATGTCGACAGCGCGATAAAACTGAGACCGGGGAGAGGCGGCGACGCCATCCTGATCGGCGCCGGAAGGAAGTACCTGCGCGTCGATCAGGGCAGTACGGTAAAGGGCGGAAGATGCGGAACGATGGATTACGGACGCAGCAAATATGTCAGCTGCCTGTCCAATGAAGCCGCCGACTGCGGCGACGGCATCGGAGTGTACGGGGACATCGGGCTGAAGAACGTCGAGCCGTCCCTGACGGAGTCCAACATGTCCTCGAAGAACGCGAACAGCGGCGATACAGGCATATATATCAGCGGCACTGTCATGGGAGGAAGCCCTGCGGCAGCTGAAGCGAAGCATGAAAACTGCGGCAACGGCGGAAACGGCATATACGTGCAGGGAGAAGATGAGTACTTCGAGACCGACATGAGGTTCCCTCAGGGAGAGGACCCGGTAAAATGGGGGATAGTAGCAGTCGATGCAGCCGGTAAAGTATGCGGGGGCGATGCGTCCACAGCCGTATACGGAAACGGAGGCGCCGGCGGGCACGGCATATGCGAAGGATATACAAAGGGAGACGATCAGTCGGATGACTCCCGGATAGGCACAGACTATTATCTGATCAAAGGAGAGGCAAAAGGCGGAAAAGGCGGAAATTCGTTGACCTACGCGGGGTCAGGCGGAGGCGACGGCCTGTCGTTCGCCAACTGGAGAAAAAATACTGTCGTGATCGGAGGCGGCCGCGCGACCGGAGGAGACTCGGGCAAGGGCACGGAAACTCTGGGCACCGGGAATCCGATACCGGGAGGACAAGGCGTAAGGTATTATCCTGACAACCGGGAAGATCTCAATAACACGGTCTCTCTGACCGAGACGGAAGGCAGGCAGTCATCGAAAAAGACGGTAAGCAACACAGGTCTGAGCGTCACCGCGGCAATGAGCTCGTTCAGCAGATATCCGTCCACATCGACAAAGCTCAGCTGCAGTATCACGAAGCCTTCCGGTTATTCAGGCGGCGTTTACGTGACATGGCATGCAAGGACGCAGCTGCAGAGCAACACTCCTGAATCATGTATCATAGAGCCGCCGGGAACGAGCAGCACGAGCTTCAACCTGCTCAGCAATGCGCAGTATAAGTATCTGGCGTACGAGACGCATTCGATACCTGCGCATGACTATAATCTGGAGGTCGCTACTGTCGAAAGGATAAAAGAGATACTTGAGATACAGAACTGCACGGCAAAGATCTGGTGCGTAGTCGTGCTTGAAGACGGCAGGTGGGCAAAGAGCAACGTCATGACGGTCAAGAGCGGAAGCGGCTGGAACGGACCGGCTCCGTCCGGAGACGATCCCGCAGGCGATGACGCGGATGTCAGTGCGGCTACAGCGGTCGTCAACATGATAGAAAAACTTCCTGCCACGATCACTCTGGATGACAGGGACGCTGTATACGCGGCATGGAACGCATACGAGGGGCTGAGCGACGGAGCTAAAGAGAAGATCTGGCCGCAGCAGCTTGAAAAGCTTGAAGCAGCCAGGGCGCGTATCGACGAGCTGCAGTACGAATCCGATAAGGAAGCCGCCGACGAAGTGGCCGGTCAGATCAGCGCTCTGGGAGACAGCGTCACGCTTGATGACGAAGAGGCCGTCGAAGCGGCGAGAGAGGCCTACGAGGCTCTGACTGAAGACCAGAAGGCCCTTGTCGATGAAGATGTTCTGGAGATCCTTGAACAGGCCGAGACTGTCATTGAAGGCCTGAATCAGGACGCGGCAGATGCCGTGGAGGCTCTGATAAATGCAGTGCCTGACCTGACGATCCTCAGCTCGGAAGATCCGGAGGATGAAGAGGCTAAGGCGGAAGCGAGGACCGCAGTAGAAGAGGCTGCGGAGGCGTACGCCGGACTCAGCGTCACGCAGAAGGCCCTGATCGATCCGGACCTGAGAGAACTGCTGAGGGTATGCATAGAAGAATAACCCCGGCCGTGACTGTCAAGTACGAGGGAAGAAAGCTGAAAGAGGATACAGACTACAGCCTGACGTACTCCGATAACATCAAAGCGGGCAAGGGAAAGGTCACTGTTGAAGGATCAGGCGTTTTCGGAGGCTCCGTAAGCGTGGAATTCAACATAGCCAGAAAAAAGATCACTCCTGCAGTGAAGCTTTCGAAAGCATCATTCACATGGAACGGCAAGGCGCAGACCCCGGGAGTCACCGTGAAGGACGGAGGCGTCGTGCTGAAAAAGAACAGCGATTATACGGTAACATATGCCAAGGGCCGCAAGAATACAGGAACGTACGCCGTTACTGTCAGCCTGAAGGGCAATTACACCGGGTCGAAAAAAGTGACGTTCACCATCGTTCCTAAGGGGACCGGCTTCACGCGTGCCGCGGGGTCGAAAAAGGCCGTCACGCTCACCTGGGCAAGACAGAAGACAAAGATGCCTAAGGTTATCACCGGCTACCAGATCCAGTACAGCCTGAGAAAGGACTTCAAGTCCGGCAACAAGGCCGTCAATGTGGGTGGATACACAAAAACAGCCAGAAAGATCTCGGGCCTTGCCGCAAAGAGGACGTACTACTTCAGAGTAAGGACCTACATGAAGACCGGAGGCAAGACATACTACAGCAGCTGGTCGAAGGTGAAAGCCGCGCGCACAAAATAACAGACGCCGGATGTCCCCTCGCCTCTATGTGCGCATGGGCGGCGGGTTCCATATTCGATCGTCAGTGGTGGGTCACAATCCCCGACCGACGATCTCATGAACTGAAGGGGCCGGTCTTCGGACCGGCTCTTTGCCTGCCCGCAAAGACCCTGTCCCGCGGGCCCAAAAACCCTCTATATACATTAATGCAGGTTGAAACCGCAGGGCATTAATCATATAATATACGCTGTATGAGAATGTAAAGGAGGTACCATATATGCCACTCGTAACTTCAACAGAAATGTTCAAAAAAGCCTACGACGGCGGCTACGCCATCGGAGCTTTCAACGTCAACAACATGGAGATCGTTCAGGGCATCACAGAGGCGGCCGGAGAACTCCGCAGCCCTGTCATACTGCAGGTGTCCAAGGGCGCCAGAGCCTACGCGAACCACACATATCTGGTCAAGCTCGTAGAGGCTGCCGTCATAGAGAATCCTGACATCCCTATCGTTCTTCACCTTGACCACGGCGATTCCTTCGAGCTGTGCAAGAGCTGCATAGACGGAGGCTTCACATCGGTAATGATCGACATGAGTTCCAAGCCGTTCGAGGAGAACATCGCGGTCACAAAGCAGGTGGTCGAATACGCTCACGCTCACGGCGTGGTGGTCGAGGCCGAACTCGGCACCCTTGAGGGAGTCGAGGACGAGGTCGTCGTCGAGGCGGGACAGGCTTCGTATACAAGACCTGAAGAGGTCGAGGAATTCGTTACAAGGACAGGCTGCGACTCGCTCGCCATCGCGATCGGGACATCGCACGGCGCATACAAGTTCAGACCTGAGCAGTGCACGAGAAACGAGAAGGGCGTGCTCGTACCTCCTCCGCTCCGCTTCGATGTGCTCGATGAGGTCGTGAAGAGACTGCCGGGATTCCCTATCGTGCTGCACGGCTCTTCCTCAGTTCCTCAGGAATTCGTGCAGATGGTCAACCAGTACGGCGGAAACATGCCTAACGCTATCGGCATTCCTGAAGAACAGCTCCGCCAGGCTGCAAGATCCGCGGTATGCAAGATCAACATCGATTCGGATATCCGCCTTGCCATGACGGGAAACATCCGCAAATACTTCGCCGAGCATCCTGATCACTTCGATCCGCGCCAGTATCTCAAGCCGGCAAGACAGGCCGTGAAGGACATGGTCGCGCACAAGATCGTGAACGTGCTCGGATCGGACAACAAGATCTGAACATAAAATAATTGACTTAAGGAGAACCTGATCCGTTGCCACACACAATAGAACTCAGAAAAGTATCCAAATACTATGCCGGCGAAGATTCCGTCAGCATGGGATTCTCGAGGATCGACCTCGATCTGGATATAGGTGAATTCGTAGCGATCACCGGTGAGAGCGGAAGCGGCAAGTCTACTCTTCTCAACGTAATAAGCGGACTCGACACCTACGAAGAAGGCGAGATGTTCGTATGCGGAGAGGACACGACCGCTTACACCACCGAAGATTACGAACTCTACCGCAAGACATACATCGGAAATATATTTCAGGACTTCAACCTGATCAACAGCTACACGGTCTATCAGAACATCGAGGTCGTGATGCTGCTGAACGGAAAGAAGAGGAGCGAGTGCAGGGAGCGCATACTCGAGCTGATAGACAAGGTCGGACTCAGCGAGTACAGGCGCACCAAGGTCTCGAAGCTTTCCGGAGGTCAGAAGCAGAGAGTAGCGATAGCGCGCGCCCTGGCAAAGGACGCGCCTATTATCGTTGCGGACGAGCCTACGGGCAACCTCGACAGCGTGTCCGCAGCGAGCGTCATGGAGACGCTCAGCAAGGTATCGGCCGATAAGCTGGTGGTGATAGTCACCCACAACTACGAACAGGCCGAGCCTTACGTGACGCGCAAGATCACCATGCACGACGGCAAGATCATCGAGGACAAAAGGATCGCGCAGCCGAGGCTGGTCGAAGCCGAGACCCTGACGGACCCTACGGGGGCTGAACTCGGCGGGGATGAAAGACCGGGAAGAGCGGCGAGATCCGGCGGAAGAGCATCAAGATCCGAGGTCGCCAGGCCCAAGAAGATGCGCTGGACTTCCGAGCTTCTGCTCGGAGTGCGAAATACCTTCAATATACCGGCGAAGTTCATACTGCTCTTCATCGTGTACTTCTTCGTGTCGACAGCGGTGCTGAGCCAGTACGCGACGACCAAGAACAGCATGCACGAAAGCGACCTTCTGGGCACGAATCCTTACTTCCTGAATGCGAGCTCCGACAGGATCATCGTAAAGAAAGCCGATGAGAGCAGCTTCGAGGACGCGGATTTCGATAAGGTCGTCAATACTCCGAACATCAAGAGCATAGTGAAGAACGACCTTGCCGTGGACAGCGGGGTCAGCTTCACCATGGGAGATTTTTACATAGAAGGTCCGGTCATGCCGACGAGCCAGCTCACCGAAGATGAGATCTCGTACGGCCACATGCCGGAGAACGACTATGAGATCGTGATCAGACTCGATCCGACGAGCGACGCGCTCATCAGCGTCTCCAACAACAGCGAGGCGTATATCGGACAGAGCGTAGTCATGCAGGACATGAGCCAGATGCAGACCTACAGATTCGCAGAGCCTATAACGATCGCGGGGATCATAGTGGACGAGAACCTCAATGAGGACTCCGACTATTCGCTGTACGGATACTCGACAATATACACCAGCGATGCCGTCAGCAGCGAGCTCATGATATCCATGATGGCGTCGATGTC
>CADBFL010000010.1 GCA_902793875.1 uncultured Eubacteriales bacterium
GCGCTTTGATGCCGGACTTGTGGAAAGAGCGGTCGCGGCACGGCCGGGGATCGAAGGCTGCGGGATAGCGCCGAGGTTCAGCAGGACCATACGCGATACTGTTCCGTCCATGTATGTGCAGACATCCGAAAGAGGCAGACGCGCCCGCGACATGGTCAGAGATGCTCTCACAGAAGCATATATCCGGAATGATCTCTTCAAAGATACGTATCTGCCGTTCGAGGTAACGATCACTGATGAGATACCTTATAATGACGGCGGCAAGGTAGATTTCTACAGGATCACAACGGAAGGCGTCAGCGGACGCAAGTATGGCATCGTTCCGGTGACAGAGGACGGCGTGCTGAAGGATATAAGACTTGAGGAATATCAGAGGCGGGAATCCGACAGAAAAGCGCTGCCTGATGAGCTCAAAAAGCATGACGACAGATAAGGGGGTCAGAAATGTATAAAGGATTTTTCGAAGATGTTGAATACGTCATGGGTCTTTTCTTCAAACCTTTTGAAGCCTTCTGCGATGAAGCGGATGATGAGGACGAAGATGAAGAAAAGAGCTGCGGCATGGGCTGCGACTTTGCCCCTTGCAGAGAGGAAAAGGAAGACGAAGACCGGGACGAGCCTGAAAAAGAGGAGGAAGGACCCGGTAAGGCCAGAGGCATCATGAGCGAGGGGCCTGTGCAGGATATCATGAAGTGGATGTTCGATGCTTCGGACATAGATTATGACTATGAGGACTGACAGACCGGGCTGGGGCGAAAGGATCTGCTTCGGCGCAGGTGGCGTCGGCATACGCCTCGTTCCTTCGGTTATCACCGGGTTCATGCTCGTATACCTGACGAACGTCGCCCTGCTCGATGTGGCTGTCTGTTCGGCGATCATCGGCGTCTCAAGGGTCTTCGACGGGATATCGGATATCGTCATAGGCAATATCATCGACAGCACCGGATCAAAGCTCGGAAAAGCCAGGTCGTGGCTGCTGCGCATGTGCCTGCCGCTTTTCGTGTTTGCGATGCTGCTCTTTTGGGTGCCGCCTCATATGCCGCAGATGCTCAAATATGTGTACGTATTCGTGATATACAATATCCTGAATACAGGCATAATCACATTCTCCCAGATATCATATTACTCTATGGTATCCCTGATCTCAGATGACAGAGATGAACACGATATGCTCGGAAGCATAGTCAATCTGACGAGGTTCATCAGCGTCCTGATGGGGTCCGTCGTGTTCGTAAGACTGCTCGATGCATTCACGGATGAGCCCGGCAATCAGAACACGCAGACCGCATATACGCGCTCCATGATCGTTGTGTGCGCCGCGGCGGTCGTGTTCATGCTCATCGCGGTCGCAGGCACAAGGGAGAGGGTGCAGATATCTCAGGAGCGTGAAAGAAAGTCTCCGCTCAAAGAACTCTTTGCAGCTCTGAGGATGCTCGCCGGGAGCAGGTACTGGGCCGTTCTGATCATCATTGGTATTATGATCAATATCGTGCTGCAGTTTATGGCCACGGCTGTGCCGTACTATTCACTGTACATACTGCATGACATGAGATATATGGGTCAGATACTGCTCACGACCATGCTGCCGCAGATCCTGGCGGCGCTGACCATACCGGCGCTGACAGGAAGATTCGGCAAAAGCAGAGTATTCATCGCGGCGCTTCTGATCTCGATCGCCGCTCTGACCGGCATGGGGATGACAGCTCCGGCGATAAAGCCGCTCCTGGCGTTCAACATACTGTACGGATTCGGCAACGGCCTGGTCAAAGGCGTAAGCTTCACCCTCATAGCAGACCTGGTGACATATACCGAAAAGACGACAGGAGAGTTCAGACCGGGGACGGGCAATGCCGGCATATCGGCGACGGATAAGCTGGGAAACGGACTCGGGACCGTGCTGTTCGGGCTTGCGCTTTCGGCAGCCGGCTTCGATGCCGCGCTCAGGGTGCAGTCTGCGGCAGTGAACTCGGTCATATCCGCCATGTTCATATGGGTGCCTGCGCTCGTCTTTGCGGCAGTGCTGGTGATATACATGCTCTTCTTTGACATCGAAAGGATAATGAACGAATGAAAACGGATACTCATCTTATGAATAAGATGTTCAGGGGGATACTGATCACAAACGCTATCAGCATAGTAGCCGGCATCGCCTGCGTCATGATAGACGGGATAGTCACCGGACAGTTCCTCGGAGCTGACGCTGTGACTGCATCGGGACTTCTGCATCCGGTCGTCATGCTGATAAACCTCATCGGAGGACTTCTGGGCGGAGTGGGAGTCATGTGCACCCGCTACATGGGCAAAGCTCAGAAGGACAGGGTAGATCAGGTGTACAGCATCGTTATGATAGCGGCATTCATATATGCCGTTGTATCAGCTGCGATGGTGTATGTGCTGGCCCCGTGGCTGGGACAGGCCCTCGGTGCAAAGACCGGCAGCCCCGAGATAATCGACATGATCAAAGTGTATCTGCGCGGACTCTGTCCGGGGCTGGTGTTCATGCGCTTTACCGTGCTGCTGTCGGGCCTCATGATGCTCGACAACGACAAGAAGCGCAGCATGATGGCGATGGGAGCGACGCTGGTCGCGGATGCAGCGTTCGACCTTCTGAACGTGACCGTATTCCACGGAGGCATGTTCGGGATGGCGATAGCGACGTCTCTCAGCAATGTAGTCGGATTTGCTGTCATCATGACACATTTCTTAAGAAAGGACCGCGTGATCCATTTCACCACGAAGGGACTGAAAGTCAGAGACCTCGGCGATGTTGCGCTGCGCGGCATACCGCACGCTATCAACATGGGATGCCAGGCGGCAAGGGTGCTCTGCTTCAATGCGCTGCTTCTTTCCATAGCGGATAAGACTGCCGTGGCGGGCCTTTCAATAACCACTAACGCGTTCTCGATAATATTCGCTCTGGTGCTGGGAATGTTCGTTTCCACTTCCATACTGAGCAGCCTGATGTACAGCGAGGAGGACCGGAGGGGACTCGAACACACCATAACTCTTGCTGTGAAGATCACAGTAGCTTTATTCGTCGTGCTCGGCGCGGTCATAGCCGTATTCCCGAGACCGCTCGCGCTTCTTTTCGTCAACAGGTCGGCCATAGGAGCCGTCGATCAGGGCGCAGCCTTCATAAGGGCCTGGGGGATACAGTTCATGTTCATGGCGGTCACCTTCCCGATAAGCGGCACATATCAGGGAACGGGACGTCTCAGAGACAGCTATTTCATCGACATCATGCGCGAAGGCGTGCTGCCGATAGCATGTGTCATGAGTCTCGGCAAAGCATTCGGGATACACGGAGTGGAGGCGGGCTTTGCTCTGGCGGGGATACTCTCGCTGGCGACCGCTGTGCTCGTCTCGTTTGTGCACAACAGGAAACTTCCTTTAAGACCTAAGGATTTCCTTATTCTCGGCGATGACTTCGGAGCGAAGCCCGAAGAACTGTACGAGGCGACCATGCACGAACTGGACGGCGTAATAAAAGTCTCGGAAGATGTGAGGAATTTCTGCATCGAAAGAGGAGCTGAGAAGCATAAGGCCAACATGCTGGCCCTGTTTATCGAAGAGATGGCGGGAAACACCGTGGAGCACGGATATGACAAGGGCAGGAAAGCCAGCGTGGATCTCAGGTTCGTGTACCATGACGGCACAGGCGTCATAAGGCTCAGAGACGACGGCAGACCGTTCGACCCGGTACGCTGGCTCGATAAGAACTCGGGGGACGACCCGGCGTCAGGACTCGGCATACGCGTAGTGACCGGTCTTGCGAAAAACGTGGATTACATGGCTTCGATGGAAATGAACAATCTGCTGATAGAACTGTAAGGTAGGTAACGATATGGGTAAGGAAAGAGAGTATTGCGTGCTCGATGAGATCAAACGCGGCCTTTACAGGCGCATTATCGATTCGTTCGAAGATGAGATGATCGCATTGCAGGATGAGCATCCGGTTCCGGAAAAGGACAGTCCTCTTGCAAAATACGATACTGAGGAGGTCCTCGATGAGAAAAACGTGACGGCGGACGGGCAGACGTTTTACATGGAAACGTTCATGCCCGCATCTCCGGGCGGACGCAGGCTGCCGGTCATAGTCGACATCCACGGCGGCGGTTTCGTAAGAGAGGACAGACGCTTCAGGAGACCATACCTTAAGGCGCTGGCAAGCCGGGGCTTTCTCGTGTTTTCATTCGACTACATCCTTTCCGATGACACGTCGGTAACACGCGAACTGAAGGACATCTGCAGCATCACAGGGACCATAGCTGAACGGATGAAGGATTTCAGAACGGATCCGTCATCGGTCTTTCTGACCGGAGACAGCGCCGGAGCCTATCTGGCTCTGTATATCGCTGCCATGAGCAGATCGGAAAAGCTGCGCAAAGTCATCGGATGCGGCGTTCCCGCGCTTTCTTTCACGGCGCTCGGACTTCACAGCGGCATGTTTTACATAGACCGCTGCGATCTGTCGGGCTTTGCTCTCGGCAAATTTGAATGCGGCATGAGCGATGAGGAAAGGAAGTTTCAGAAGTACATCGATCCGGAATGCGATGAGGTGATAAAGAACCTGCCCCCGGTATTCCTCTCGACGAGCAACGGGGACTTCTTCAACGATTACACCCTGTCGTATCATGAAGCTCTTAAGAAAGCCGGCAGAAGATCGAAGCTGGTATACCGGGGCAGCAGCGCTCTCGTACATTCCTTCCCTGCGATACTGCCGAACCTTCCTGAAAGCATAGATGTGATCGACATGATGACGGTCTGGTTCGGAGAGCAGGTCGAAGAGGCCAGGAAAGAAGAGAAGCGGCATAAGGAAGAGCAGAAGGCTCTGGACAGGATCAATAAACGCATCGAAAGCGGAGAGATAATCGAGCAGAAGACATGGCAGTTCATCAGGGAACTCAACTCATACAGTGAAGAGAGACTCGACTCCGTGGTCATAGTCGACGGCAGGACTGAGTATACATACAGAAAGATGTTCCGCAAATGGGAGCGTTACGCGGAGGTGTTCTCGGCTCTGGGAATGACCGGAAAGAACGGGACGAGAGTACATCTGAGAAGCACGCCTGCAGCGGAGGTCATCTTTGCGCTCTTCGGCCTTAACATGACCGGGGCGTCTGTCTCACTGGCGCTTGAGTTCGGGGACAACAGCATCATCAGGCTGAAGGGGCTGAACGAAAACGAAAACATAACGGACGTCATACTGAATGACGCTGATCTTGACGCAGGGTATCTGCGCAGGCTCGCCAGGGAAAAAGATGATCTTGGCATACGTAATGTGATCGTCATCCATGTTCCGGTAATGGGTGAATTCGCCTGGCCGTGGGAGGAGAGAGAAAGACTTCGCAGGTACAGGGAACTCAAAAAGATCGACGGCATTCTGTTCATGGACGAACTTCTTAAAGAATACGAAGCATACCCGATCGATTTGTCTGAAGACATGCGTGATGATGCGATGATCACCCATACTTCCGGCACGACTACAGGGGCCAACAAGCCTGTGCCTATGTCGGACAGGGGCCTCAACGAGACATCGGCAAGAATGCTTGCCGACAGCAGGTTCGGATCGCTCAGGGGAAGGGCATCGACCATCATCCCTATGGAGATGGGATCGGCATATGTCCTCTGCGACGAGCTGCTGCTTCCGCTTGCGTTCGGGGGCAGGGTCGCGATCATGCCTCCTAGGGGCAGGATGGCTATGGACATGGACGGACTAAGAGCGCTGACCTATTACCGTGTGAATGTGCTGTTCGGCGGACCGATGCTCGTGGAGATGATGATGAAGATGCCGTACAGGCCCGATCTTTCTGATGTGGAATTCGTGTTCCTGGGAGGTTCGTACGCGTCCGTCGATGCAAGAAAGAGATTCAACAGATATCTCAGAAGATGCGGTTCAAAGGCCGGAGTATGCATCGGATATGGGCTTTCCGAAGCGGGAGGAGCATGCCTGCTCTCGTCTTCAGACAGGACCGATGACGGTATCGGCAGGCCGTTCAAAGGAATAAAGATAAAACTATATGATGAGGAAAAGGAAGTGTTCCTGGATCCCGCGGACGGACCGGCGACAGGCGTCATGTACATGTGCTCACCGGCGGTGAGCTGCGGGCGCATAGATGACAAGGTCTTCTTCGAACTTGAAGAGATAGACGGAGAAAAGTATCTGAACACATATGATCTTGTCAGGACAGGAGAGGACGGTGAGTTCTACTACTGCGGCAGGATGAACAAGTTCTTTGTCAATAACAGCAATGTCCGCTTTGACGCAGGCCTTGTGGAGAGAGCTGTATCGGCGCAGCCTAAGATAGAAAGCTGCGGTCTTGTCCCGGGATACGACAAGAGACTCAGGGACACCGTGCCGGTGCTGTATGTCAAGCCGGTGATGCAGGCGGCTGATGCGCAGAAGGCCGTGACAGATGCTCTGAAGGGAGCATTCATAAGAGAAGGAGCGATAAAGGATACGAACCTTCCGATGGAGTGCATCATCACAGACGAGATACCTTACAATGCCTCGGGCAAGGTGGATATCCATCAGATAGCGACCGGCAAAGTTGACGGATACAGATTCAGAGTCATTCCGGTCAGAGAAAACGGGAGCCTCAGGGATATAAAGCTCTCAGTTTACAGCAACACTTTCACCGATGAAAGAGGTCTGCCGGATGAACTCGAAAATGTCAGATAGGAAGCTCTGGGTCGAGAGGACAGGCTATGGGCTGGGGAACATCGGAGTGGCGCTTATCGGAGCGCTGATAACGACGTATCTGACGATGTACATGACGAATGTCGCCCTCCTTGATGTGGCGGCGGTATCGCTCATCATGGCTGTTTCGAGAGTGTTCGACGGCATTTCAGACCTCGTTATCGGGAATATCATAGACAATACGAGGTCAAGGTTCGGCAAGGCCAGAGCGTGGCTCCTGAGGATGAGCCTGCCTTATGCGGTCTCGATGTTCCTGCTTTTCTATGTTCCGCCTCAGTGGCCCGGCGCGGTCAGATATGTCTATGTCTTCATAACATACAATCTGGTCAACACGGTGATACGAACATTCATCCAGATATCGAATTACTCCATGGTGCCTCTCATGACGGAGGATCCGATGGAGCAGGGGCTGCTCGGCAACATCCAGTCGGTAATGATGAATCTGGGTCTGATGTGCGGAAACGTCATTTTCGTCAGACTTCTCGAAAGGTTTACGGACGTTCCGGGCAACCAGAATACACAGCGGGCGTATTCCGGTGCTGTGATCGTGACTGGCCTGGTGTTCATCGTTCTGACCGTGATCATGGTCGCATGCACTAGGGAGAACGTAAGCTCCGGGTCATCAAAAGATAAGAAAGAACAGGCAGGGATAAAAGAAAAGCTCGCAGGGCTCAGACAGGTGCTGCTCGACAGAGACTGGCTGATAATGGTCCTCTGCAGTTTCCTGTGCTATATCATACTGCAGACAAGGATGACGGGCGCGACATATTACGCGCTTTACATCTTGGGAGACATGGGCAAGGTGGCCTGGCTGACCTCCTTCAACATGGGAGCCTCGTTTGCAGCGCAGTTCATAACGCCGTTTCTGATGAAAAGATTCGGCATGAGACATGTATATACAGCCGGAATAATCATAGCTGCTGCCGGAATTCCCGGCTTCGGCCTGACATCTTCCGTGCCGGCGCTGAGTGTCTTCCTTATCGTGGGAGGCATCGGCAACGGGCTTTACCGCGCGATGATACCGGGGATATTTGCGGTCCTCATAACGGATATCGGAGAAAAGTCGGGGAAGATGCAGGCGGGTATCGGCTCTGCAGGCATCTCCGGATCCCTCAAACTCGGACAGGGAATAGGAAGCGTGATCTTCGGATTCTCGCTTTCGCTTGCAGGCTTCAACGCGGCGCTTGACGCTCAGGGTACAGCACAACCGGCTGCTGTGAACACGGCGATATCGGCAATGTATCTCTGGCTTCCGCTGGTGCTGTACATAATCATCTTCGTACTGTTCGTATTCTTCTTTGACAGGAACGGAAGGCTGAGAAAGGCAGGAGAGTAACGGGATAATGAGCTCGAAAAAGACAAAGGCCCGCATGGAAAGCGGTGAGATCATCCATCAGAAGTGCTGGCAGTACATACAGGAAGTAAACGGAACGGGTCCGGAGCATCTCAGTCTCGTTGCCGTGACAGACAGCAGCAGGGAATACACCTACCTGCAGATGTATGAGATGTGGGAGCGCTATGCGCGCGTCTTTTCTGCGCTCGGCATCACAGGGAGCAACGGATCGAGAGCCGGCATCACCGGTGCGGCATCCGCAGAAGTGACGTTCGCTTTCTTCGGCCTCAACATGACCGGAGCCTCTGTGTCGATGTTGCAGCTCAGCAGCGAGGATGTCTTTGAGAGACTCAGGGATATGGTCAGGAAAGAGAAGCTTACGGATCTGATACTGGTCGACTATCTGACGGATGCATGCCTTCTCAGGCAGCTGCTCCGCGAGAAGAACTCCATGGGGCTGCGCAATGTGATAGTGGTACACATCCCTGTGAACGGGGCGTTTGCCTTTATGGTGGATAAGGTCTTAAGCAGGATCAATCACAGACAGATGCGGGAAGTTCCCGGAGCCGTCTTCATGGATGACCTGCTCGAAAAGCACCGGGATCACGAGATATGCTATGCGGACAAGGCCGGTGATGAAGCGGCTGTTATCGTACACACATCGGGCACCACCGAAGGCGTCCCGAAGCCGGTACCGCTTTCCGACAGCGCGATCAATGAGACAATCACTGGTGCACGGCACGCTGTTCAGAGGTGCTGAATTCATAGGGACACTGACGCCTCTGGCCAACGGAGGGAACCTGGTGACACTGCCGACAGTCATAATCTGGTTCAATCTCATCGCTGCTGTCGAATATTATCACGCTACCAACCTGGTCTACTTCTCAGCTCTGATCGATCTCTTTGATCTGGCGATCATAAAGCCTGATCTGTCATCGCTTCAGTCGGTACTCCTGGTCGGCGACTTCGTCTCAACTGAGAGCATCAGGAAATGCAGGGACTTCTTCAGGGCGTGCGGATCGGATGCGAACATACTTGTCGGATACGGGCTGACGGAGGCCGGAGTCGGACTCACTCTCAGCGATCCTGATACAGAGGATGATTCGGTAGGATACCTGCTGCCGGGAGTGAAGGCGAAGTTCTGGAACGAAGACAAGAAGCGTTTTTACGAACCAGACGGGAAGGAGCACACGGGAGTCCTCTACATCTCCACGCCTTCTCTTTCGAGCGGGCGTCTCGACGATGAAGTAATATTTGAACTCGACGAGATAGAGGGCGAGAAATACCTGAATACCAATGACATGTTCAGGATCAGCGAGGACGGGACGCTGTACATTATCGGCAGGGCTAACAGATTCTACATCAATGAAGAGGGCGTGAAATTCGAAGCGGGACTTCTGGAAAGAGCGCTTAAAGCTCAGAAGGGGATCAAAAGCTGCGGGATTGTGCCTGAATATAACAAACTGACACACGACACTGAGCCTGCCCTCTATGTGGAGACGGCAAGGCCGTGCCTGGGCGGATACCGGATAATAAAGGAGGCTCTTGAGCAGGTATACATAGAGGACGGACTCATCAGCAAGACTGAGCTTCCTTCAAGGTGTGTCATCACAGATGAGATCCCGCGCACCTCGAACGGAAAGGTGGATATCAGCAATATCACGGAAGGCAAAGTACACGGCTTGTCCTACAGGATAGAAGCCGTATACGAGGACGAAGATCTTAAAGCGATAGAACTGGTCCCGGGAGGCGGAGGATCCAGGATCCTGGGCTGCGACTGCGCATTTCAGTGATCATGCGCTTGACAACAGCAGATACGGATGGTAAACAATAGTTAAGTACCTAAACATAAATGAAGAAGCGCATACCCGTGCGCAGAGATAAGCGAAAGGAGTCCGGCAATGAAGAAGACTGTAGATGAAAGACTTTTTGAACAGATAATGAAGGCGCCGCGCAGCGTCAGAAGAAGAGCATTTGAATTTCCTTTCCCGCGTCCGTTCTTCGTCAGGGAGAGACTGCTTGTGATCGCCGACTCCTATGACGGAGGGGTAAGACAGAAGAACCTCGTCGAAGAACTGGACATCAGCCCTGCTGCGGTATCCGAGCTCGTGACCAAGCTCGAAAAGGACGAGTATCTCAAAAGGGATGTCGATCCTGATGACAAGAGGGCTACTCTCATCACGCTCACTGATCTGGGCAAGGCAAGGGCTGCCGAGCTGTCTGATGAGAGGAACGAAAGATTCTCGAAGGCATTCACTGCGCTGACGGAAAAAGAAAAGGATCAGCTTCTGAAACTCCTCGAAAAGATCACGGCAGACGAGGAAGATAAGGAGGAATGATATGATCTGTGAAATAATCAGAGGGCTGGCTTTTATTTCAAGGGTCGCCGACAGGGCGCAGGAGATGGCCGACAGAGCCGGCTTTGCCTGCGATGAAGCGCCTTGCTTCAGAGACAGCGGTGATAAAGAAGGCAGAGGCTGCGACATGACAGCACGCTTCAGGGATGACGATGATGAAGATCCCGAAGAAGAGGAGATCATCGTTGTGCAGGCGGAGGTCGTAAAAGAACCTGAAGTTTCGGAAAAGCCCGAGCCTGCGAAAAAAGAGGCTCCTGCAAAGAAGGCTGAACCTGCGAAGAAAGCGGCTCCTGCGAAGAAAGCCTCTGCAAAAAAGAACGGACCTGCGAAGAAGGACGCTCCTGCAGCGAAAAAGGCTTCCGAAAAAGAAGAAAAGAAAGAAGATAAAAAATAACTGACATGGCAGACGCTGTCGACACAAAACAGAAATGCTGGCAGTTTATCAGGGCGCTCAACTCGGTAAGTGATGAGCGCCCTGATTGTATTGCGATCAGCGACGGCGCGGATGAGTATACATACCGCCGCATGTTCCGCAGATGGCAGATGTATGCCGAGGTTTTCTCGGCTCTGGGAATAAGCGGAGAAAACAGATCGCGGGCCGCGATGACGGGCGCCCCTGCAGCCGAAACGATATTCGCGTTCTATGCTCTCAACATGACAGGGACATCAGTATCGATGGTTCACATGTCGGATCTTAAGGACCCTCGCAGATGGGAGAGGATGGTGAGAGAGGAAGGCATAACGGATCTGGTTCTTGCAGACAGCGTCATCGATCCGGACCTGCTTGACAGGCTGGTCAGAGAACGCAACGGGCTCGGACGGATCATAGTGCTTCAGATACCTTCCGACGAATACCGGCTCTCCGACGAAGAAAAACTGCAGAAAAGGATATTGCAGCGCAGGCTGAGATCGTACAGAGGAGTGCTGTTCATGGATGATCTTCTGGTGCGCTATGAAGCATACGACATAGCTTACGGAAAGAAGGACGATGAAGCTGCAGTGATCGCCCATACATCCGGCACAGTGAACGGGATACACAAGCCCGTGCCGCTTTCCGACCGCGGGCTCAACGAAGCTGCCTCGGCGCTTCTGTCGGAAAAGAGGTTCGAAGAGCTTAAAGGAAGGGCGGTAAGCCCGCTCTTCATGGACCTGTCTTCAGCATATGCATTCACCGACATGATGCATCTTACGCTTGCCTTCGGGGGCAGACTTGTGCTCGCGCCGGGAGTCCGCTATATTGAAGACATGGCCGGTATCATCGAAAAGAACAGGGTAAATGTCCTTTTCGCTACGGCAGCGTACATGGACGCGTTCATGAAGCTGAAGAAGAGACCTGATCTTTCTGCGCTCGAATTCGCTTTCGTCGGCGGAAGCTACGTGTCCTCATACATGAAGGGAAAGTACGACTCGTTCCTCGAAAGCTGCGGCTCGGGAGCAAGGACGACGCTCGGATACGGTCTGTCGGAGACCGCGGGCGCGTGCATGCTTTCAGACCCTGACCGTGAGGACGACTCAATGGGCAGACCTCTTGCAGGAGTGAAGGTAAAGCTGTATGACGAGGAAGAGCAGAAGTTTTACGATCTTTCGGATGGAGCAAGGCGGGGAGTGCTCTTCATATCTTCTCCGTCTGTCAGCAGCGGCCGCATAGGCAAAAAGCGTTTCTTCAGCCCTGAGGATACAGGTGACGGAAAGTATCTGAACACCTATGATCTTGTCGACGCAGGCGACGACGGATATCTGAGATATGCAGGCCGCATGAACAGATACTTCGTCAACAACGAGGGCATACGATTCGACGCGGGCCTTATCGAGACCGCGCTGTCTGCCCAGCCGGGCATCGAAAGCTGCTGCATCACCCCGGGATACGATAAGACCATGCACGATACCATACCGGTGCTCAGCCTGTCTGTCGCGGATAAGGACGGCGACGCTGCTGAGATCGCGGAAGAAGCCCTGATAAAAGCATTTATCGCGGATGGGATCATAAAGGAAACGAATCTGCCGGGGCAGTGTCTTATAGCGCAGAGTCTTCCGCTGAACGGATCCGGCAAGGCCGATGTCCGTAAAATAAGGGACGGCAGGGTGAAAGGGAAGCTGTACAGGATCAGACCGGAACGTTCAGACGGAGTTCTTGCGGATATCGAACTGGTGCCGTTCAAAGACGCGCCCGGACTCAGATCGGGACTGCCTGACGAGCTGGAAAACTGATATAATAGCATAATGATGGATAAAGCGCTTATCGCAAACATAATCGTAATAATACTTGAACTGGCGGGATTCAACATCAGCCGCAGCCGCGGACTCATGATGCTGGTCTTTTACACCCAGCTTTCGAACCTGGTGACGCTTGTATCGTCTGTGTGTTATCTGATCAGCAGCGACAGCGCGGTCACGGCCTCCATGAGATATCTCAGCACGGTCATGCTGACCATGACGGTGCTGGTCACTCTTTTCGTGCTCATACCTTCGGGGGCGGGTTTTGCCCGCATGATGCTCACGGGAAACGGCCTTTTTCATCACACTCTCTGTCCGGCGGTATCCATCACGTCGTACATGCTGTGGGAACAGCATTCGTCTGCATGGGCCGTTCCGGTCATAGTGACCTTCATCTACGGCGTCGTCATGCTTTACCTGAACCACGCTGAGATCGTCGACGGACCGTATCCTTTCCTGAGGATCCGTCAGCAGAGCGTAAAGGCAACGGTGATATGGATGACCGTGCTCATCGTCCTTGTAACAGGCCTGTCGCTTGGCATAGCGTACGCGGCGAAATGATAAACTGAGGTAACAATGGAAAAAAGCGGATCAAGACACAAAAAAAGCCTGGCGCAGATGACACTTGCCTACCTGATAATTGCGGCTGTCGTTATTGCCGCTGTCATCATGGGCGTTTATACTGCCATCTATTCAAGGACGGTCGAGAACGACAGCCCTGTCATGCTCGATTTGTTCGAGGATACCTACAAGTTCATGATGGACAAGGAAGAAGAGACTGCGGATGATGTGGACAAAGACATGAGCGTGTCGCAGCAGCTCGTTTCATCCGCCCGGAAAATGAGCGGGGACGACTTCAGGGGAGCGTCATCCGCAGTGGAAAAGACCGACGGAGACAAGGAAAAGCTTATAGAAGAAGGCGTAGACTATCAGAGCGCGCTTGACGACCTTGCCGCAGCTTACGGCTGTGATTTTATCAGCCTCGAAGCCGACGGCGAAGGCGATTACAGTATAACTGCTGCGACGAACAGCTATACCGCATATGAAAAGCTTTCCGAACTCGATCTCGTTCCTCTTGCGGACAGTACCGTCGGCCGGAGCAAAGATATCGTAAAAGTAAGCGGTAAAAAAAGCATAGTTATCTGCACTAAGGTATTTGACACCAGACACAAAGCGGATGATGCGGCCATGATGATCATCCCGCTGCAGGCGTTCATCGCACGGTCTGCAATGCTCACCGCGACACTGCTTTTCATCGCGGTCGCCATGTGCATAGCTATCGCGGTATGGCTCATATCCGTATACAGGCGCCTCATCGGCGGAAGCTTTTCCGATGATGAAAAGACGGCATACAGTAAAAAACGGATAAAGAGCAAGCTCATACTGGCGACGGTCGCGCTCACGGTCATCGCAGGTCTCAGCGCTGCTTTTTCCATGTCGGCAGACAGCGTTTTTCTGCGGACTTCACGTGGAACAGATACCCTTGACGCGCTCTTCGACCGCCTGGACGGTGATGTGGAGAGGACGAAGGTCCAGTGGACGAGCAGCCATAACCGCTATGTGCAGAACGCAAAGATACTGGCATCGCTCATAGACAGCAACCGCAGTCTCCAGAACGAAGCCTGGCTCAGCGAGGCGGCTGATATAATCGGCGCGGACTATATCATGATCTTCGATTCCGACGGCAAAGAGATCATTTCGGATTCGGAATACAGGGGCATATCGCTCAAAGGACGCAGCGAACCGGATATGGCCGACTTCAGCAGACTGCTGAACGGAGTCGAAAGCATCTCGCATGCTGGCGTGCATGATGAAATTACGGGACAGACACGCGACTACCACGGTATTTGTCTTAAATATCTCGCGGATAAAGATTCATACGGGGCGATGCTCATCGCCGTCGATCCGCAGAAGTATTCGCTGACCAGGTTCACGGACGTCAATAATGTCATGGATTCGATGACACCGCCGAACTGCTTTATCATGGATGCCGACCCGGATACCGGCGTCATAGCTCATTCCAGCAACAGGGCGCTGATAGGCACGCATCTGAGCAAGAAAGACACCTATGACCTCTTCCTCGGATATCTGAAATTCAGAAACGTACCGTACTATGCCGTTTCGGCATCTCACGGGGAAAAACTGTATTATTACTGCATAGATAAAAAATACATGTTCTCGGATGTCGCTCCGTTCACACTGTGCTATGCGCTGCTTTTCCTTGTGATATTCGTTATCATGTGCAGGATCCTGTACAGCAGGTATCCGGATGATGCGGAGAACGGCAGCAAGAACGCCATATTCTCTGAAAAAGCGACGGACTCGATAACCGCATTCATACAGAAGGCGGCTCAGATAAACGAAAGGCTCCTCAGCATCACGGAAATGCCGAGAGTGAACAAGGACCTTTCGAGGGTCAGGGACTGGGATGCCACGCCTGAACGTGAGGCTATGTCGATACTCGAACTGCTCATATTCATTTTCACCATGAGCGTAGGCGCTGTGCTCCTGCTGCGCAGGAATTCATCGACAGGAGGCACGGTGCTCGATTTCATACTGACGGGCAACTGGACGCACGGACCGAACCTGTTTTCGTTCACGGCGGTCTATTTCCTGTTCTGCGCTCTGTTCGTGATCCTGGCAGTGCTCAAGGCGATATCCGCTGTATTCACAGCCGTACTCAGCAAAAGGGTGCTTACTATATGCTCGCTGCTGCTCAACATATTGTTCTATGTGGCGCTGGCGGCATTCATCTTCCTGTCGCTGAGCTTCCTCGGAGTGAACACGAAGGCGCTTATCGCGTCTGCGGGATTCGTGGGACTGGCCGTCAGCCTGAGCCTGCAGGATATCCTTTCGGACGTCTTTGCGGGGGTCATGCTCATTGCCGGACGCACATTTGAGGTAGGCGATCATATCGAGGTCAAGGATGCCGGAGCCGGGACCGTCACGATGATCGGACTGAGGAGGACAGAGCTCATCGGAGACAACGGCAAGACCTTCTCGATCAGAAACAGCCAGATAGGCAGGGTCATCAATCATTCCCGCGACGGAGGGCCGGCCCCGAACACAGATAAGAGCGGTGAGAGCAGAACAAAAGCCGAAAGGGGAAAAGCAAATGACCGAAAAAGAGATGTTTGAAAAAAAGAAGAAGGATTATGCCGAGCTCGTGATAAGATCCGGCGTCAATCTGCAGAAGGGCCAGAGGCTTTCGATCAGCTGCCCGGTAGAGTGCGCGGATTTCGGAAAACTCTGCGCGGCTGCCGCATACGAAGCAGGATGCAGCGAGGTCCTGATGCGCTGGCTCGACGACGACCTGAAGCGCATGAAGTTCCTGAACGCCGCAGATGAAGTCTTTGACAGGGTGGATACGTGGACCGCTGATTATTTCAACTGTCTGTCGGAAGAGGGCGCGGCCTTTCTGACCATACATTCAGAGGACCCGGACAGCCTCAGCGGCGTCGATCCGGAACGCATAAAAAGATCAAAGATCAGTTCGGGGAATGCGCTCAGGGCGTACCGCAAAAGTATAACGAACAGCGAGTGCCAGTGGTGCGTCTGCGCCGTACCTTCAAAAGCATGGGCGAAGGCGGTATTCCCGGGACTTGACGAAGAAGCTGCGGAGGCAAGGCTATGGGATGAGATCCTTGCCGCGTGCAGAGCTGACAGCGGCGATGCGGTCGGAAGGTGGAATGCGCATATCGGCGAGATCAGAAAGCATGTCGATATCATGAATTCATATAACTTCAAAACTTTGAAGTACAGAAATTCAGCGGGTACCGATGTGACGGTCGATCTGCCTGAAGGGCATTACTGGGGAGGCGGAGCAGAAGAATCTGCGAACGGCGTCATGTTCTCGCCGAATATACCGACCGAAGAGGTATTCACCCTGCCGGTCAGAAGCAGCGTGAACGGCAGACTGGCCGCCACGAAGCCTCTTTCGCTTAACGGCAGCCTGATAGAAGGGTTCAGCTTTGAGGTAAAGGACGGAAAGATAACAGAGGTACATGCCGAAAAGGGCGAAGACATCCTGAGGGATGCGATCAGCGTGGACGAAGGGGCTTCGTACTTCGGAGAGGTGGCCCTCGTTGCTTTTGACTCGCCGATATCGAGATCAGGCGTGCTCTTTCTGAACACGCTGTTCGATGAGAACGCGTCATGCCACTTCGCTTTCGGCAGCGCATACCCGAATATAAGCGGAGCCGAAGACATGAGCGAAGAAGAACTGAAGGCAAGAGGCATGAATACCTCGATGACCCATGTGGATTTCATGATAGGATCTTCCGATCTTGAGATCACGGGAATCACGCATGACGGCAGGGAGATAGCAGTCTTCAGAGACGGAAATTTTGTTTTCTGACGCATAACAGTACAGGATCATCCCATGAAGCCACATAAGAAAAAAAACGGGAAAATCAGCATAATCGTTCAGGTAGCCATGATGCTGGCGGCATGCATCATACTGACCGGCATACTGACTTACTTTACGCAGATCGAAAACTCTGCAGAACTGGTCACCAATCTGACCGAAGAGAAGGCTGCGATGACCGCAAAAGAAGTCAGCATGGCAGTGAAGGAATACCCTGCATATCCGTGGCTGCTCAACTACTGGACCGAGCATGCCGGCGAGATGAACATCGATTACGATGAGGACTATGTGCGGGGAAGCTGGACGCAGAAAAAGGTCAGGCTCCTGATGGCCCACCAGCCCGAGCTCGACCTCCAGTATGCAAGCGCTGCCGAGATAGAGTCGCTTCCGCCGCGTGACCAGAAACTCTATGCCGAGATCATATACTCATGGCTCATCACGCGCGCCGACCAGATAAAAGAGGTGGACGAGGTCGATTATCTTTTCTGCGTTGCCACAAAACCGCCGTACAAAGAGCAGTTCTTTGTATTCAGCGCTGCCGATCCCGGCGCTGTAAGAGGCACGGAATACGAGCAGGTATATCCGATAGGAGTGACGTCCGAGGTCATCGAGAGCCAGCAGGAGGGCATGGAAGACGCTGTGAAACACTCGGCTCACATCGCCGCGGCGGGCAAATATGTCGATTACTACTCCTATCTTGAATCCATAAACGGCCGGGATTACCTTATAGGACTGACGTATGATCAGACGCCTATACTTGACAGGATAATCGACAACTCCAAAAACGGCATCATAATCTCCATGGTATATCAGCTGCTGCTTTCCTTCTTCATTGCCGTAGGGATCCTTTTCATGGTGATCAGACCTCTCAAGACAGTACAGGAGAACATAAGGCGGTATAAGGATACAAAGGACAGCACTTCGATAGTACAGAGCCTTTCGGAAGTCGATCTCCGCAACGAGATAGGGGATCTCGCACGCGATGTAACGGATCTTGCGGAGGAGATAGACTCCTATGTCGATGAAATAAGCACTATCACGGCCGAAAGGGAACGTATAAGCGCAGAACTGTCCCTTGCTACCGAGATACAGGTCTCGACGCTGCCTCATATATTCCCTCCGTTCCCTGAAAGGGACGAATTCGACATATACGCAGTGATGGATCCTGCCCGTGAGGTGGGCGGTGACTTTTACGATTTCTTCTTTATCGACGACGATCACCTCGGCCTCGTCATGGCCGATGTATCCGGCAAGGGCATACCGGGCGCGCTGTTCATGATGATATCGAAGATAATCCTGAAGAACTGCGTGCTCCTCGGCATGAGTCCTGCCCGGACTCTCAGCATGACAAATAATGTTCTCTGCGATAATAACAGGGCAGAGATGTTCGTCACCGTCTGGGTGGGAATTCTTGAGATATCGACAGGCAGGCTGACCGCGGCGAACGCGGGACACGAGTATCCTGCAGTAAAGAGACCGGACGGGACATACGAGCTTCTGAAGGACAGGCACGGACTGGTGATCGCCGCCATGGAAGATCTGGAATACGAGGAGTACGAACTGCAGCTCGAACCGGGCTCCGCGCTCTTCCTTTATACCGACGGGGTGCCTGAGGCGACCAGTCCTGAAAAAGAGCTCTTCGGGACAGACAGGATGATCGACGCCCTGAACACCGACCCTGAAGCAGAGCCTGAACAGATACTCAGGAATGTGCGGATAAAGATCGATGAATTCGTCAGGGACGCCGAGCAGTTCGATGACCTGACTATGATGAGCGTCATATACAAGGGGGAGGGCAGCCGGAAGTAAAAAACAGCGGACTTGAACCAACAGACCGGATCTGAACGATCCGGTCCGTTTTGCTCATAAGGACTTTTTATATTTTTTTTCGAATTCGCTGACAGGCACGGGAGGGGAGAACCAGAATCCCTGGAAGTGCCGGCAGCCCATCTCTTTGAGTGATTCGAGCTGCTGAGCGGTCTCGACTCCCTCGGCGATGACATCCATGCCCAGAAGGCCGGCCATGTTTATCACAGAGCCGAGGATTATCCGGCTTCGCGGATCGGATTCGATCTCGCTGAGAAGGCTCATGTCGATCTTGAGGACATCCGCCTGTATGTCCTTGAGCAGGCTCAGCGACGAGTGGCCTTTGCCGAAGTCGTCTATCTCGACGATGAAGCCTCTTGCCCGAAGCTTCGAGATGATCATGCTGCTCTTTTCGGGCTCCTCGAGCAGGGCGGTCTCGGTTATCTCAAGCCTCAGCTTTCTGCTGTCGACATCATATCTTTCGACAAGCTCAGTCATCACATCGTACACATCCAGACTGTAAAAATCCCTGGCGGACATGTTCACGGAGATGGTCATGTCCTCCATGCAGCTGCCCTGCCATTCCTTGAGCTGCTTCACAGCGAGTTCCCACATGTGTCTGTCGAGCTGATCGATAAGGCCTGCGTTTTCAAGAGTCTCTATGAATTCTCCCGGCATGACGGTGCTGCCGTCTGTCCTGCGCCACCTTGCAAGGGCTTCCGCTCCGAAGATGCTGCCGTCTTCTTCAGCCAGAGGCTGCAGGTACATCAGCAGGCGGCCGCTGCCCAGAGCTTCATCGAATCCGCTGATGATCTTCTGCTCCTGTATGGTCCTGCGAAGCATCTCATCGTCATAGCACGCTGCCACCCTTGTTATATCATCGCGTATGGTGCGAAGAGCCGAATTAGCGCGTCCGTACATCACCGAAACAGGGACGGACGGGTCTTCGATCACATATACGCCGAAGTGCACGCAGAACGTGAATATGCCGCTGCTGAAGAAACCGGAAAGCTCCTTTGCCGCATCCTCGAGCGCTGACACGGAATAAGCTGACTCGGGCACGAGCATGGCGAACTGGTCTCCGCCCAGTCTGCCGCATATGCCGCCCGCGCTTTCGGCAGCGCCGTCCAGTATCGTTGCCGTGGTAACGAGCACCTCGTTGCCCTTCATGACTCCGAAGAGGGTGTTGACGAGGCGGAAGTTCATTATGTCCGCGCTTATCATCACCCATGTGCCGCCGGTACTTTCGTCAAGAAGCTCGCGGGCTTTTTCATAGAACGGACCTGCGCTCAGCACCTTTGTGAGATGATCGTGCGCCGCCATGAATTCGGCTGCGCTGTGGTCCCGGTTCTCAGCCTCTCTGTCATTGGCCGAAGGTCCGGGTGAGCCTTTCTTTCTGATGCTGACCAGCTCCATGACTGCCGGAAAAGCTTCTCCGTCAGGCGTCTTCAGCGTTACGGGATCCGACTGGATATCGAATATACTGTTTTCGAACTGCTCGGTCTTCTCCTGACGGCATCCCGTGCGGCATGCCATCGAGCTCGAGCAGTTCACGCATTTCTGATCCGCGTTCCAGATGCCGTAACACTTGTTGTTCATGCTGATGCTTCCGTCGTCGTGCAGCTCGATTATCCTGCACTCGATAGGATCGACCACCCGCGCAAGGTCGTATGTCCCCGACATCCGCTCAAGCTGCGATCTCAGTTCGTCGACGGTGAATTCTGTTTTTTCCATTTGATCTGCTGCTGCCTCCGTTAATGTCTGATGCAAAACGCATCAAGCAGATTATAGCATAAAATACAAGGTTTTGAGGCATCTGCCGTGTTATACTTGCTATAATGTAAATCAAAAACGGAAGGAGACACGGGATGGAAAAAATCAAGAACCTGATCAATATCACGGATCTGTCCGAAGAAGAGATCGATCACCTGATCGAAACAGCCGACGACATCATTGCGGATCCCGTAAAGTATCAGGATATATGCGCCCATAAAAAGCTTGCGACGCTGTTTTTTGAGCCCAGCACCAGGACCCGGCTGTCCTTTACGGCTGCGATGATGGAACTCGGCGGCAATGTGCTCGGATTCGATCAGGCGGCTTCGAGCTCGATCTCAAAGGGCGAGAGCGTCGCTGATACCATCGTGATGGCTAGCTGTTATGCGGACATCATTGCCATGAGACATCCTAAGGAGGGCGCTCCGTATGTAGGAGCGCAGTATTCGAGCGTGCCGGTCATAAACGCCGGAGACGGCGGCCATTTCCATCCGACTCAGACGCTGACCGACCTCATGACGATACACAGAAAGATGGGCCGCCTCGGCGGGTACACGATCGGACTCTGCGGCGATCTGAAGTTCGGGCGGACCGTGCACTCGCTCATAGACGCGCTTCTCAGATACGACGACGTCAGATATGTGATGATATCGCCGGAGGAGCTCGAACTCCCCGACTATATCAAGGAAACTCTCACCGGCGCAGGAGTCGAATGGAAAGAGGTGAGATCCCTCGATGAGGCTATCCCCGAACTCGATATCCTCTACATGACCAGAGTGCAGAAAGAAAGATTCTTCAACGAAGAGGACTATATAAGACTCAAGGACAGCTTCATACTGACGCGCAAAATGCTCGGACCTGCGAAGGAGAGCCTCGCGATACTGCATCCGCTTCCGAGGGTGAACGAGATCGCAAAGGATGTGGATGACGACCCGCGGGCCTGCTATTTCTATCAGGCGCTGATGGGCAAGTATATCAGGATGGCGCTCATCCTTTATATGCTGGATATCAAATAAGAGAGGGAGGCTGCGATGAATATAGACGGAGTAAACACGGGCTACATGCTCGATCATATAGAAGCAGGCAAGGGCCTTGCGATATACAGCTTTCTGAAGCTCGATCAGGCTGAGTGCACAGTCGCCATAATCCAGCGCGCCGACAGCACCAAGTACGGCAAGAAGGACATAATCAAGATAGACGGAGACATACCTATCGACTGCGACACTCTCGGCTACATGGATCCGAACATCACGGTCAACAGGATAAAAGACGGAAAACTGCTCGAGAAGATACACCTTGAGCTGCCTGAAACACTGACGGATGTAATAAAATGCCGCAACCCGAGATGCATAACTTCGGCGGAGCAGGGCATAGAACACAGATTCAGACTTACCGACAGGAAGAATGCGAAATACAGATGTCTGTACTGCGATACGGAATATTCCGAACCGAGAGGAGGCGAGCGATGAAAGGATCCGTGAAGAAAAGGGCAGCCGCATTATGCGCGGCGCTTGTGACAGCGGCGCTGCTGTGCGGCTGCGGAGGCTCGTACGAATATAAGACAGGCGATGTGGACTGGTATTCCACCTGCAGCAGGGACGGAAAGTACATCCACGATACCTATTACTACTCGGATGACTGGTTCGGGGAAAAGCCCGAAAAGGACATCGAAGGGATGGCTCTTGCGTCGATGCAGCTGGCCGCATCTGCAATGACCGACGATGAAAACGGGAGCGGAGCGGCATTCCTGAAGAGCATGGGGTTCGATGAGGTAGGCTTCAGCGATTTCAGGAGCGCTGACCCTGATGACTTCAATTACACATGGGGAAGAAAGACCCTTGATGACGGGACCACGCTGGTCGCGATCGCGGTACAGAGCGCGTCCGAAGACGTATCCGTCAGAAACAAGGGATGGAAGCAGAACTTCACTGTGAACGGTGACAGCAGCAGCGGAGAACACTTCGCCTACGCAAAAGCAGTCGACAAGATGATAGACGGCATAGCGGATCTCGGCACCGGCGACAAGGTGAAGTACTGGATCACAGGACACAGCAGGGGAGGCGCGATCGCCAACGTGCTTGCCGCCCATCTGCCTGACAGACTCGGAGACAGGAACGCGGGGATATACGCCTATACCTTCGAGGCTCCGGCGACTGCAGATGAAGAGACTGCAGGCAGCGGAAACTTCGGCTATATACACAATTATCTGTGCAGCGACGATTTCGTCACCATGATCCCGGGATGGAACATGACGCGCTACGGCGAGTCCCGTGAGCTCACCGACAAGAAGAGAGACGAAAAGCTTTCCGATGAGCTGAAATCCCTCGGGAGCGATGCGGCCGATCAGAAAATGAGGATTACGGTGCAGGCGGACGCCGACAGGCTCGCTGCAAATATCGCAGCCGCTGTTCCGACGAGGGAGGATTACTCGAAGGAAAGGACGGACAAGGTGACTGCTTCCGACGGGACCGTCCGCGAGATCAAATATACATACCAGGATTCCATGGTGAAACTCATGGATTTCATCTTTTCGGGAGACGGGGATGCCGGAGGATCACCGCTCAAAAAGCTGATGGGCAGCAAAGACGAAGTGATGGACTCGGCGGAGCATCTCGCAGAGGGACTGAAACTCGCGAGATCGGGCAAAGACCCGTCGGCCGAATACTGGACCGCCGCTGAGGGCATCTACAGGACCATGCAGGATACCGGGTCTGCGGGAAACCTCACTGAAGAGGACCTTTATGAGATACTCTGCCTTGCCGCGCCTGTCCTCATAGACTTCCCGGAGGGCAGCAGCGAGCCTTCATACGATCTTCTGACAGATGTGGCCGGCTACAGCGAAGATCTTACGTACTCACATCAGTTCGACACTGTCATCGCCAGGCTCAAGCTGCTGGCGCCTGCTCCGTAGAGCGCCGATGAAAAAACTCAGCTGGACAGAAATAACCGCCCTTTACATCGGGGTGATAATGGGCGCGGGCTTTGCGTCCGGACGCGAGTGCTGGCAGTTCTTCGGAGTCTTCGGCCGTAAGGGCTATCTCGGAGCTGCTGCGAGCACTCTTTGCTTTGTCGTTCTCGCGTGCATGCTGACATATATCGCAAGGAGCAAGGGAACGGCCGATCTCGGCAAACTGATATCCCCGTTCAGAAGCGAAGCGGCCGATGCTGTCATCGGCTGGGTGCTGGCCGCGATATACTATTCCATGATAATAGCCATGACCGCCGCCGGGGGTTCGCTTCTGAACCAGCAGTTCGGTGTAAGCAAGGTCATCGGAGGCGCTGTGATAGCGGTGCTGTGCGTCATAACTGTCCTCGGCGACTTTGAAAGGGTCTCCGGTATATTCAGGCTCATCATACCGGTGCTCTTTGCCGTATCCGTTCTCACCATCATACTGACCATAAGGGCGGACTTCGGACAAAGCGGCGCAACAGAAGGATATCAGCCGGGAAGGATGTCACCCGCCTGGCCGGTCTCGGCTCTGGTGTTCATGGCCTACAACACCCTGGGAATGATAACCATGGCGGGCAGCTCCGCTGTAAATGCAAAGGACGGGAAAAACGCTTATGCGGGAGCGGTGACAGGGACTCTGTGTCTGGGGATGCTTACACTGCTTCTTCTGAGGGCGCTTCTGTCCGACATGGCTTTCTCAGCACAGCTCGATCTGCCGATGCTCGGGTTCTCGGCGAGGCTTTCTCCGGCACTGAACGCTGTATACGCGGTGGTTTTATACGGAGCGGTCTATTCGACGGGAGCCAGCACTTATTACGGATTCAGCACGAAACTCAGACCCGGCAGAACAAAGAAGATCATAATAACAGCCGGCGCCGCGGCCGGGTTTCTGCTGGGACTGACAGGATTCAAAAGGCTGGTCGAATTCCTGTATCCGGCGCAGGGCTATATAGGCATCGTCTTCATAGCTCTCATAGTGATAAACTTTGCCATGCAGCTCAGAAAGGATAAAGCAAAAGGCCTGCAGGATGCAGATATAAGTTGACCTTGATGAGTTCAGATACTAAAATATAGGTGTAGGTTTTTGAGCCGCTTGCTATGAGCGGCATTTCTGAAAGAGGTGAAACGATGGGAATTTTTGATGTTTTCAAGAAAGAGGATACAGCTGCAAAGGCAGAGGTAGAAAAAAAGGCAGCAGAAAAGAAAGAAGCAATGCAGAAGGCTGCAAAAGAGGCCAGAGACAACGCTGTAAAGACTGCTGAAGCAGTAGAAAAGGCAGCTGAGAAGAAAGTAGCCGAAGCCGCAAAGAAGGCTGACGCCGAGAAGTTCAAACTCGATGTAGACGGCATCTGGGGCGAAAAGACCATTTCGGCAACGCAGCACCTTCTGGGATGCACTGTAGACGGCATCTGCGGTCCTGATACAGTAAGCGCCATCCAGAAAAAGGTCGGAGCGACAGTAGACGGCGTCTGGGGCGAAGAGACGACTTCGAAGATGCAGAAGTTCCTCGGAGTGGAAGAAGACGGCAAGGAAGGCCCTGTAACATTCTCCGCATGGCAGAAATGGGTCAACAAGGAGCTCGGCTTCTAGTATCACGCATGATGCAGATCATTCAGATACCGGCGGCGCATCACCCGGATGCGCCGTTTTTTCTGTTCATTTATCTGCGTTTTTAGAGTACAATACACATGTTGCAGCTGCATTGAAAGAAGGTACGGGTTATGGCAAGGGTCGTGGTCGGTCTTTCGGGAGGCGTTGACAGCGCAGTCGCTGCGTATCTCCTGAAAAAAGAAGGTCATCAGGTGATAGGAGCCACGCTCAGGACGTGGGAGGCCGGGAGCGGAGCCTACAGCCGCTGCTGCGACATTTCGGATGCCCGCAGGACCGCCATGCAGCTTGAGATCCCGTATTACAATATCAACAGCCTTCCGGAATTCACAAAGCATGTCACTGAGCCTTTCATGGAGGCGTATGTTGACGGCCTGACTCCGAATCCCTGTGTCGCCTGCAACAGATATGTAAAATGGGAGCGCATGCTGAGATTCGCCGACGAGGTGAATGCCGGATACATCGCCACGGGCCACTATGCCCGCATCGTAAGGACGGATGAGGGCAGATATACGGTGAAACAGGCCGCGGAAGCCGCCAAGGACCAGACCTACATGCTGTACATGCTTACCCAGGACCAGCTGAAGAGAACGCTCATGCCGCTCGCTGATCTTGCAAAGGACGATGTAAGGCGGATAGCTGCCGAAGCAGGGCTGGATGTTGCGGGAAAAAGCGATTCACAGGAGATATGCTTCGTGCTCGACGGAGGCTATGCAGAATACATAAACTCGCATTTCGACGGCATGCTGCCGCCTCCGGGAGACTTCCTTGATACCGAAGGCAATGTCGTCGGCAGGCACAGAGGCATCATCAACTACACTGTCGGCCAGAGGAAGGGCCTCGGCGTCGCGCTCGGACATCCGGTCTACGTAAAAGAGATAGATCCAGTGCGAAACGTCGTGATACTGGGCGATGAGGAGTCGGTCAGAGTCAGCAGGATCACGGTGAGAGGCCTCAGCTTCATGTCCGTAGAGGAATCATCATCCTGCGGCGCCGGCTTTCATAGAAAGGACGGGGGCCGACGAGGCAGTGATCACTTTCGGGGAGCCTGTAAAAGCTCCGGCGCCGGGACAGGCAGCGGTATTCTACGACAGCGAAATGAGAGTGATGGGCGGAGGCACCATTTCAAGGTGAAAAAAGACAGACGGAGGAACGGACATGGACATATATGACGAGATAGAACTTCAGGAATGCCCTTACTGCGGAGGAGCGGGGCTTCTTGATGACGGAAACGGCTGGTGCTGGACCGTGACATGCATGGACTGCGGATCACAGACAGGGGAGTTCGGTTACGGCAATGATGCTGAACGAACAGAAGCCGCAAGGAAGGCTGCTTACGTGTGGAACATAGGCAAGGTGATAAGAAGCGATCTGAGCGAATAGGAACGAATACTTAAGCATATGTTCAGAAGC
>CADBFL010000011.1 GCA_902793875.1 uncultured Eubacteriales bacterium
CCCAGATAAAAGCAATAATCCGCCTCACATTCAAAGAGTATCTGTTTACCTACACCCCGTACGATAAGATGCAGATGATCCGACTGGCTGTTTCTTGGATGTCTTGGCATAGCGTATTCTCCCTTCCCCCGGTCAACAATGAGTCAAAAAGAACCGTCCCTTTTGACTCATTCAAACAGTTCTTCGGCGCGGCATCCCAGCGCATTCGCAAGGCTCATGATGGTCGCAAACTGACCTTTGTTGATATCCTTGTTACGCTGCTCGTACATCTGGATAGAGCGGAGTGAAACCCCGCTTCGCCTGGCCAGCTCGCTCTGTGAGCATCCGTATGCAGACCTTATCCTTTTGAGGTTCGTCTCCTCGTCCATATGCGCTCTGGCGCTGTCCATGATATCCGCGAATCCGGATATGTCCGCCTCGTGATAAGTCCGGTACAGAGAAAGGATCTCTTCATACGGCATGATGTCAAACAGCTCCCGGTAAGAGATGTTTCTGAGCCACTGATAATAGCATATGACGCTGCCGCACCAGTGATCAGGCCGTCTGTAAAACATTTCATCTATCTCTGCTTCGGGTCTGAGACCGGTCGTCTCTTCGATCACTCTGATTGCCAGCTCTTCGCCGCAAATTCCAACCATAACAGAAGGCTCGCCGTTTTCAAGCCGCCGGCAGATCCCGGAGCCGAGGAACATCGGAACGAAATCGTCGCTTCCGAAGCCGAACTCATTGATCGCGTAGTCGAACATGTTCGCGATATTATTCATCGCGCTTCGCAGATACATTTCGTGGTATGCGTTCATCATCATTCGTGATCCTTTCCCGTATTATGTCCGCCATGAAGAGTCCTTCCGAATCCTCCTCAGATATCTTTGCAAAACCATATCCCGCTCTATCGGCGCGGGCTTTTCGCTTAGGGTAGTACAGCATGTGATCCACCGCCTCAAAATCAATGAACCGTATATTATCGAACGACCATTTTGACTTCAGCACGATCTGTTCTCCGAGCCTGCCGAGCTTCATGGCTCTTGCAAGCTGCTCCACAGTTATCCCGTTATTGAGGAAGAGCTCCGCGAAGCTGTAATATGCATCGTCTGCCCGATATCCGATCACCACATCATAGGCGTCGACATTGACATAGAAGTTCTCGGAGAGATATTTCTTTGCCTTTCCGGCTATCGGCGTTCCAAGACTGAACAGTCTGTGCCGGATGAGCACGGCCATCCAGTTGAGGACCGAGTACTCATCGCTGTTCAGCTCGAGGACTTTCATACCGGTCATGTCAAGGACATAGTGATTTGAGAACCCGCCGCCAACAGAAGTGCATGCCCATTCCCTCGCAAGCTCTGTGCTTTCTGTGCAGTAAAACCCCCGCCCGTAATCGTTATGGAGCCTTCCGGCGCCATATTCCGGCAACCTGATGATTTCCTGTGATCCATGATAGAGCGCTGTCTCATTTTGCATGAGGATCCTCCTTCTGTGTGTTGGCAGATTATATCACTGTGGTGATACAAGGTCAAGCGGACGACAAAATGAGTCAAAAAGAACCGTCCCCTTTGACTCACTTTAACTCATAAGAAAAGATCCCGCGCGGGTGCGCAGGATCTTTTTCTTTGTAAGTCAGTTTTTGCCTTTGTGAGACGGGCTTATTTAGCCTTCTTCTCAGGCAGGTTGTCCTTGTACTCGCCGGACTGTCTTCTCTGCCAGAAGTCGAAAGTTTCCTTCGCGACAACTCCGGAGAGAGCGAACAGAGCAACGAGGTTCGGGAATGCCATGAGACCGTTCATGAGGTCTGCGAAATCCCATACAACTGCCAGCGGCAGGAATGGTCCGATCGCTACAGCAGCAACGTACAGCCATCTGTAAGCCTTGATAGCTCCCTTGTTGCCGTTTGTGAAGTAATCGAAGCATCTCTCAGCATAGTAGTCCCAACCGAGGATGGTCGAGAATGCGAAGAGCGCGAGGCATGTAGCGAGGATCACATAACCAACGATCGTCGGCCATGGGAATCCGTGTCCGAATGCCCACATCGTAACTTCAACGCCCTCAAGACCCTGCTCGTTAGCACCTGTCATAACTACGCAGAGACCTGTCATCGTGCAGATAACGATAGTGTCGAGGAATGTACCTGTCGAGGATACCATGCCCTGACGTACGCACTCCTTGGTCTGTGCAGCAGCAGCAGCGATAGGAGCGGAACCGAGACCGGCCTCGTTCGAGAAGATACCTCTCGCAACACCCTTCTGGATCGCAAGTCTGAATGCAGCGCCTGCGCCGCCGGCAAGAGCAGCATACTCCGCGTTAGCGCCGAACGCGCCCGAGAATACCTTTGCAAGAGCCTCACCGAGGTGTCCGATGTTGAAGAAGAATACCAGCAGAGCCGATACTACGTACAGAACCATCATTGCAGGAACGATTCTCTCTGTTACCTGAGCGATTCTTTCGATGCCGCCTACGATAACGAGGATCGTGCCGATCGTGATGATGATCGCAGCGATGACCTTGACCCAGGATGCGTCTTCGCCGAATGCCGTGAAGGCGACCTTTGTTGCGCCGACTTCAGTAGCAACCTTGTTGATGGCGTTTACGATACCGTTTACCTGTGTGGATGTTCCGATACCGAGCGCACCGGCGAGTGCTCCGAAGAGTGCGAACAGCTTGCCGAGCCATTTCCACTTTGGACCCATACCTTTTTCAATGTAGTAGAAAGGTCCGCCGAGGATAGTGCCGTCTTCCTTGACGTGTCTGTACTTAACAGCCAGAACGCCCTCTGCGTACTTCGTGGCGATTCCGAAGAATGCCGCGAATTCCATCCAGAAAAGAGCTCCAGGACCGCCGCCCATGATAGCTGTGGATACACCTACGATGTTTCCTGTACCTACCGTAGCGGCAAGCGCTGTTGTAAGAGCACCGAAGCTGGATACGTCACCCTCTGCGCCTTCTTCGTTGTTGACGGCGTATCTGAGGGAGAGTCCGAGTCTTCTCTGAGGATGGAACTTGGTACGAACCGAGAGCAGGATGCCGACAACGATGATAAGTACCATCATTACGGTTCCCCATACAAGGCCGTCTAACCAAGTAATAAATTCACCAACGCTCATAAAATACCTCCTTACAAATTTCCAGTAACGTATAAGGGATTGGTCGTACTCCTTCAGATTGAAGAGCATAGTACACCAATCTGAATTTATACAATTTTAGTTTAATGTGTAGAAAAAGTGATGTCAAACAAAAAATATGTCAATTTCTTGTCAGCAGTTCACATAATCATCACAAACGCTTGAATTTCCAACGCTTTGAAAAATCAAGCGGTTCAGCGGATTTCGCAAAAAAAATCCGCCGGCGCGCCGTCCTCCCGGCATGCATGCGTGATGCGGCCGCTCAGGCAGCGTATCATTGGCATATAAAAGAGCGATGTGATATAGTAAGTGACGGTATGAGGGAGTAGCCGGCGCGAGGCGCGATATCATCCGTCAGTACGGGAGACCGATCCCCGGATAATGTCAGAACAGGCGAGACTTTTACCGCAGACGGCTTTGCGGTACGGGTCTCTTTTTTATGGAAATCATGCCGCGCAGGTGGTAATATTATTAAGTTATATATAAACGGAGGAAAGCAATGCGCGAAGGGTACAGACCATATCTTGAAAACATCGATGCGGTCCTTGAAGAGACCGGTTCAAAGGCCGGCGGACTGACATCGGCCGAAGCCGCGTCCGGGCTCGAAAAATACGGACCGAACAAACTCATAGAACCTAAGAAGAGAAGCAGCCTGCTGAAGTTCCTCGACCAGATGAAGGATCCGATGATCCTCATACTGCTGGCGGCGGCTCTTCTTTCGCTTATCACATCTCTCTACGAGGGAGAGACTCCTACGGATGTATTCATCATAATGTTCGTAGTGGTCCTGAACTCCGTGCTCGGAGTTGTGCAGGAGAACAAGGCCGAGGAGGCTATCGAAGCCCTCAAGCAGATGACCGCGGCGAAGTCCAAGGTCCTGCGTGACGGAGAGATCGTCAGCGTCGAGAGCAGCGAGCTCGCGGTGGGCGATGTGGTCCTGCTCGAGGCGGGCGACAGCATCCCGGCGGACGGGCGCATCATAGAGGAAGCTTCGATGAAGGTCGAAGAAGCGGCGCTCACCGGAGAGTCGGTGCCTGTTACCAAGACCTCGGAGGCCCTGGCGGCAGAGGAAGGAAAGGACGTTCCGCTCGGCGACAGGAAAAACATGGTATACATGGGCAGCACCGTTGTATACGGCAGGGGCAGGGCTGTCATAACGGCGACGGGCATGTCGACTGAGATGGGCAAGATCGCCGACGCGATATCCCAGGCCGAAGAAGAGCTCACGCCGCTCCAGATAAAGCTGGCTCAGCTTTCGAAGATCCTCACGAAGCTGGTGCTCGTGATATGCGCGTTCATTTTCGCTCTCGGAGTCATAAAGGCCGGGCGCCTGAGCATGGATGTCATGATCGACACCTTCATGCTCGCGATATCGCTTGCGGTAGCGGCGATACCTGAAGGCCTTGTCGCGGTGGTGACCATAGTCCTCTCGATCGGAGTCACCAAGATGTCGCAGAAGAACGCGGTCATCAGAAGGCTCACCGCCGTCGAGACCCTGGGCTGCGCGCAGATAATCTGCTCGGACAAGACGGGGACCCTGACGCAGAACAAGATGACCGTCACGGACTACGCCGGAAACGACAGGGATCTCATCGCTGCAGGCATGGCCCTCTGCTGCGATGCGGAGCTCAAGATAACGGAAGACGGCGAAGAGGTCGTGGGCGAACCGACGGAGGCCGCGCTCGTGGCCTTCTCCTCATCGCAGAACCTGCCTAAGACCGAGCTGGTAAAGAAGTTCCCGCGCGTGGGAGAGGCTCCTTTCGACTCGGGACGCAAGATGATGTCGACCGTCCACAAGAACAACGACATGGACGCTCCTGCGGGTCTTGAGACCGAGCTCGACAAGCTCATCGCGAAATCCGAATACGTGCAGTTCACAAAGGGAGCGCCTGACGTGGTGCTGCGCCACTGCACGCACATCTTCACGAGCCACGGCATCGAGCCGATGACGGAGGAACTTGCGGAGAATATAAGAAGAGAAAACTCAAGGATGGCGGGCAAGGCTCTCAGAGTCCTCTCCCTCGCGACGAGGGTCTACAGCAGAAGACCGGAGGACTTCTCGGCTGAGGCGCTCGAGGATGAGCTCATATTCACAGGACTTGTCGGAATGATCGACCCGGTGAGGCCTGAGGTGAAGGACGCCGTCGCCGAATGCCGCACGGCGGGCATCAGACCTATAATGATAACGGGCGACCAGCTCGATACGGCTGTCGCCATCGGAAAGGAGCTCGGCATAGTCGAAAGCGCAGCCGACGCCATACTCGGGGCTGATCTCGACGAAATGTCCGACGAAGAACTGCTGAACAAGGTCGGCACATACTCGGTATACGCGAGGGTACAGCCTGAGCACAAGGTAAGGATCGTAAAGGCCTGGCGCGCGCGGCGCATGGTCACGGCGATGACCGGAGACGGAGTCAACGATGCTCCTGCCATCAAGTCCGCCGACATCGGAGTCGGAATGGGCATCACGGGCACGGACGTCACCAAGAACGTCGCCGACATGATACTCGCGGACGACAATTTCGCAACGATAGTCGCAGCCGTCGAGGAGGGGCGCAGGATATACGCCAACATCAGAAAGTGCATACAGTTCCTGCTCGCGACCAACATAAGCGAGGTCCTCTCGATACTCATCGCGACCATACTCAACTTCACGATACTCAAGCCTGCGCATCTGCTGTGGATCAACCTCATCACGGATTCGCTTCCGGCGCTCGCCCTGGGCATGGAGGATGCCGAAGGCGATTCGATGAAGGAGAAGCCGAGGAGCGCCAGAGAGGGCGTATTCGCGGGCGGCATGGACAAGGACATACTCTACCAGGGAGCGCTCACGACGCTGCTCGTTCTCACGGCATACTTCGTGGGTGAATTCCTCGAGACAGGGCAGTGGCACATCGTGCCGAGCAACGACGGTATCACGATGGCGTTCCTGACGATGTCGATGGCCGAGATATTCCACTCGTTCAACATGAGGTCGAGAAGGAAGTCGATCTTCACCCTCAGCAGGCAGAACATCTGGCTTTGGGGATCGGGCATCGCGGCGTTCCTGCTGACCACGCTCGTGATCGAGGTGCCGGCTCTCGCGAAGATCTTCGAATTCACGCCGATCGATCTCAAGGAATACGGCATCGCGATGGGACTGGCGATACTGATCATACCTGTCGTCGAGATAGTCAAGGCGTTCCAGCGCGCTGCGGACAACAGCCGCAAAAGCAGGGAAGAGGAAGCTGAAAGCAGGGCAAAACAAAGGTCCTGAGAAAGCTCCGCAATACGGAAGATACAAGGATGAGCAGAATCGAAGAAAAAATCGAAAAAGAACTCGATGAAGTAACAGAAGAGGAAACAGAAGAAGCGGAAGCGATGACGCAGAAGCGCGACTCGGACAAGCTGGGCACCGAACCGGTGCACCCGCTGCTCCTGAAGATGTCGGCGCCTCTTGCGGTGTCCATGTTCGTCATGGCTCTGTACAATATCGTAGACTCGATCTATCTCGGACACTACAGCACCGACTCGCTGACCGCGGTATCGTACTGCTTCCCGTTCCAGAACCTCAACATAGCTTTCGGCATAGGAACGGCGGTCGGCATGAGCGCCCTGCTGTCGAGATATCTCGGAGCCAGGCAGTACGACAAGGCCGACAAGGTGGCCCACAACGGCTTCATACTCGCCGCCATCAACTACAGCATATTCTTCGTGGTAGGCTGCTTTGCGGAACCTATCATGGAGCTGCTGACGGCAAAGACCACCGACGCGAACATACTCTCCGAAGGCGCGATATACCTCAGGATCACCCAGTGGCTGTCGATCGCACCGATGATACAGTCGATGTTCGAGAGGCTTCTGCAGGGCACAGGCAAGACGAACTACATATTCTACATGCAGGTATCGAGCACGGTGTTCAACGCCATAGTCGATCCTATCCTCATATTCGGATTCTTCGGGCTGCCGGCCATGGGGGCGAAGGGCGCGGCTCTCGCCACGGTATTCGGGCAGATACTCGGCTGCATCCTGGGATTCACGTTCAACAGGAAGTTCAACAAAGAGATCGCTCTTTCGGTCAAAAAGCTCCGTCCGGACCTCCGCACCATGAAGGAGATATACAGGATAGGCATCCCTTCGATAATCCTGCAGTCGGTCGGAGCGGTCATGACCTTCAGCCTGAACAAGATCCTTGCGATGTTCTCCGACCTCGCGGTCACGACCTTCGGAGTATACTTCAGACTGCAGAGCTTCGTTTTCATGCCGCTCTTCGGAATGAACAGCGCATCGGTGCCTATCATCGCGTACAACTACGGCGCCGACAGAAGGGACAGGCTCGAAAAGACGATGAGCATAGGCGCGCGCTACGGCGTCGGGATCATGTCGGTGGGAACGCTTCTTTTCTGGCTCTTCCCGGAAGAACTGATGGCGCTCTTCGACTCGCCTCCTGAAATGGTCGCGATGGGAGTCGTCGCCCTGCATATCATATCGCTCAATTTCCCGTTCGCGGGCTACGCGATCATGAGAGGCGCGGCCTTCCAGGCTCTCGGAAAGAGCGTGTACAGCATGAATATCTCCCTTGTGAGACAGCTCCTTATAATTATCCCGTGCGCGTACATTTTCGCGAAGACCGGAGGGGTCAACATGGTGTGGTGGGCCTTCCCCTGCGCGGAGGTAGCCGGCGTGAGCATGTCGATATACTATACCCGGAAGATCAGAAGGGATATAATAAGTAAAATGACGCCGCGCGACGAGTACGGCAATCCGCTCGATGAGAACGGGAAGCCTCTCAGCGGGAGCGGCAGTCTTCTCAGTGAAAACAGCAGGCCGGAAACAGAAAATTAAGAGGTAAAAGACGCCGACTGTCAACAGCGGTCCAAATGAAACGCCGGCAGCCTGATCCGGGACAGAACATGGCAGACTCAGCAAAAACGAAAAGTGAATACAGGGCGGAGGCGAAGGAGAAGCTCGCGGCGCTGACGGACGATTATGTCAGCAGCGCTTCGGCGAAGATCGCAGTGAACGTTCTGAGCATGGAATCTGTGCGAAAGGCAAAGACGGTGCTCGCCTACTTTTCGGTCGGCCGCGAGCCGGGCACGCTGGCGCTGCTGGACAGCCTGCTGAAGGACGGCAAAAGGCTGTGCCTGCCGGTGTGCACGGATCTCGATGAGACCGGGCGCCGCATCGAGGGAGCCGCCCCCGTGGATTCGATGGAGGCGAGGCAGATAAAGAGCTTCAACGATCTTGTCAGGGGGGCATACGGTATCCCCGAACCGGCGGACGGGACCGCGACAGTGCCTCCTGAGAAAATAGACGTCATAATACTGCCGTGCGTCGCCTGCGATCGAGACTGCAGAAGGCTCGGCCACGGCGCGGGGTACTACGACAAGTACCTGAGCCTTGTGAGAGAAAAGTGCGTGACGATCGCGCTGTGCTACGAAAAGCTGCTGGCGGACCGGCTGCCTGCAGAAGAGCACGATGTGCCGGTCGACGCGGTGGTGACGGAAGACACCGTCTACCGATGGCGCCGCTGAGCATAAGAACAAAAGAAAAACGGGCCGGCCGGATAAAAGACAGCGGCCCGGAAAGAGCGATATACTGAATACTGAAAGAAGGTAAAAAATGGCACAGAAGAAAAAGATAATGCTTACGGGCGATCGCCCGACAGGCAGGCTCCATATAGGACACTATGTCGGTTCTCTGAGACAGAGACTCGAGCTTCAGGACGATCCGAGCTACGAAAAGGTGTTCGTGATGATCGCGGATGCGCAGGCTCTGACGGATAACTTCGACGATCCGGACAAGGTCAGGGAGAGCGTATTCCAGGTGGCGCTGGACTACCTGTCCGTGGGGATCGATCCGAAGAAGACGCATATACTCATCCAGTCGGAGGTGCCTCAGCTGCACGAGCTGACGGTATACTACATGAACCTCGTCACGGTAAGCAGGGTACAGCGCAACCCGACGGTAAAGGCCGAGCTCAAGATGAGGGGGTTCGAGGGCGAGAGCGTCCCTGTGGGATTCTTTACATATCCTATAAGCCAGGCGAGCGACATCACTGCTTTCAAGGCGACCATCGTGCCTGTGGGCGAGGATCAGGAGCCTATGCTCGAGCAGTGCAGGGAGATCGTTAGGACGTTCAACCGCACTTACGATTGCGACGTCCTGGTCGAGCCTGAGATATATCTGCCTGAGAACGAGGCGTGCCTGAGGCTTCCGGGAACGGACGGCCAGGCAAAGATGAGCAAGTCTCTCGGCAACACTATCTACCTCTCGGATGATGAGGAGACACTGAGAAAGAAGGTCATGTCGATGTTCACGGATCCGGGACACCTCAGGGTCGAGGATCCGGGAAAGATCGAGGGGAACACGGTGTTCACGTACCTCGACGCGTTCGTGCAGCCTGACAGTTTTGAGAAGTTCCTGCCTGAGTACAGGGACCTCGATGAGCTCAAGGACCACTACCGCAGAGGCGGACTCGGCGATGTCAAGGTAAAGAAGTTCCTCTTCGCCGTGCTCAACGAGTTCCTCTCCCCTATAAGGGAGAAGCGCGCTTACTATGAAGCCCATCCTGAAGAGGTCATCGCGGCGCTCAGGGACGGGACCGAAGAGGCAAGGCGCGCCGCCGCCGCGACTCTGGCCGATGTGAAGCGCGCCATGAAGATAGACTATTTCGAGAGCTGGGCCGATGAATACGGAGTGAAATAAGTCCTCGAAATCTTCACAGTTTCGACTAATTCGGATATTTGCATAATGCTACAATTTGCCTGTGGGACCGGAAGGTCCCGCAGGCAGTTTTCTTTGAGAGAGGAAGGATCTGAAATAACAGATGCCGGATATCCTCCGCCTGAGTGAAGCGGGCGGCGGGTTCCGCTGTTTGAAATCCGCCTATGATAAAAAAGATCATCGGAATCTACTTCAGCCCCGTCGGAGGAACGGCCCGGATGACCGGGCGGCTGGTGTCGGAAATGGCATCGGCGCTCAGGGAGTGCAGTCCCGAAGAGATCAGGACGGAGTGCTGCGACATCAGAGAAGTGCAGGGAGACGGCTTTGACGAAGAGACCGTGGCCGTGATTGCCATGCCCGCATACATAGGCAAGCTGCCTCTTCCGGGCATCGAAGCGCTGCGCTCGGTCAGCGGCGGAAAGGCCATGACCGTCACGGCGGTGTCCTACGGCGGAAGATCATACGGCAACGCTCTCTTTGAACTCAGGGACATTGCCGAGGAATGCGGTTTCACGGTCATAGGCGCCGGAGCCTTTGCCATAAGCTACATGGCGAAGAGGGGGAGCTCCAGAAGCTCTCTGCCTGCGATGGACACAGCCGCGATCGTCGAATTCGGAAAGGCGGCGTCCGGAAAGATCAGAAGGCTCGGAGGCTGCGAGATCGAGGGGCTCAGGATAAAGCCCGCTCCTCTCGAGGTGAAGGGAAGAAAGCCTGTGCACAAGATAAGCAGGCTGTCTCCGGGAGCGGCGGCTATAGCTCAGGAGCTGCTTGAAAAACTGAGCTTCAGGCGAAAAAGTTCCGAATGGTTCCTCTGATTGTATACAATATCCGCGGTTTTGAGCTTTTTTTCACAATAGACAAAGGCATGGAACGAGACACATCATATGGGCGCTTCTGAAGAGGAGGCGTTCTTTTTGTATACAATCGCGCCCGGAAATGGCTGAAATTCGGGAAAAGAGAGTGCTTTTCGATTGACTTGGCGGGCCGGGCGAGACTAAAATACATGTATACATTTTGGCCCGTTCAGGGTCCGGAGGACAGATACATGGGTAACAGCATAAACAGTAATCTTGATGAGAAAAAAGAAGAATTCGGCGAAAGGCGGACTAAGCTGAATGCGAAGACGAACCTTCTCGAGATGGAGAACTACCATTACGAGGTGCAGGAGATCCCCGATCCGAACCTGCTGCGTGAATTCTTTGAATACACGGAGATACCTAAAGTCGGATTCAACTTCAGGACCAGCCCTTACGGCATGCCTGACGAGATAGTCATAACAGACTCGACCTTCCGCGACGGTCAGCAGTCCCGCGAGCCGTACACGACCAGGCAGATAGTGGATATCTTCAGAATGATGTCGAAGCTGTCCGGCCCGAAGGGCGTGATCCGCCAGACGGAGTTTTTCACATACTCCGACAGAGACAGGGAAGCCATAAGAGCCTGCCAGGATCTCGGCCTTGAATTTCCTCAGATCACGACGTGGATACGCGCGAAAAAGGAAGACTTCAAAATAGTAAAGGAGATGGGCGTAAAGGAGACCGGCATACTCACGAGCTGCTCTGACTACCACATCTTCTACAAGCTCGGCATGACGCGCAGGCAGGCGATGGAGCATTACCTGTCCGTGGTGCATGACGCATTCGAGGCGGGCATCACTCCCCGCTGCCATCTTGAGGACATAACGCGCGCCGACTTCTACGGCTTCGTCGTGCCTTTCGTGAGCGCCATACAGGACATGGCGGCGCAGGCGGGGATGCCGGCAAAGATCAGACTGTGCGATACCATGGGATACGGCGTTCCGTATCCGGGAGTCGCCCTGCCGCGCTCAGTATCCGGCATAATCTACGGACTCCACCAGTACGCCGGAGTCCCGAGCGAGTGCCTCGAGTGGCACGGCCACAACGATTTCTACAAGGCCGTAGCGAATGCGGCCACGGCGTGGCTCTACGGCTGCGGAGCCGTCAACACGACGCTCTTCGGCATAGGGGAGAGGACGGGCAACATACCTCTCGAGGCCATGGTCTTCGAATATGCTCAGCTCAGGGGCACTCTCGACGGCATGGATACGACGGTCATCACAGACCTCGCCAGATACTACGAGAACAAAGTCGGTTACACCCTGCCGGCCCAGACCCCGTTCGCAGGAGCCAACTTCAATGTCACGAGGGCCGGCATACACGCAGACGGCCTCCTCAAGAACGAGGAGATATACAATATATTCGATACGGAAAAATTCCTCAGACGTCCGCCGCTGGTCAATATCAGCCAGAGCTCGGGCGCGGCGGGCATAGCCCACTGGCTCAATGCGAGCTACGGTCTCAGGGGAGACAAGCAGGTCGACAAGCAAAGCGCTGTCGTTCTGTACATAAAGGACTGGGTCGACGCCGAGTACGAATCAGGCCGTGTGGCTGAGATCGGAGCCACGGAGATACACAACAAGGTAAACGAATTCATGACGGAGCAGGGAAACTGATAAGGAGGGAACGGAGATGGCTGTAAAGGAATACGCGAAGGAATTCATCGCTAAGGGCGGAGTCTTCAGAGACATCGCCGATCAGAAGGAGACGCTCTGGATAAACGACAGGTATCTGCCGTTCGACATGGTCGACGCGCTGTGCCAGCTCGTTGTGACCGACGAGGACATCGAGGATGCGGCAAGGAGGCTCGACAGGTTCGCGCCGTACATACGCAAGTGCTTCCCCGAGACCGAAGAGGACAGGGGCCTCATCGAGTCGCCTCTCGCCGAGATAAGCGCGATGAAGGCGGCGATAGAAAAAGACAGCTCGTGCGTGATACCGGGGAGGCTCTTCCTGAAGATGGACAGCCATCTGCCGATCGCCGGATCCGTCAAGGCCAGGGGAGGCATCTACGAGGTGCTGAAGCACGCCGAGGACCTCGCGATCGGGGCCGGCATGATCACCGAGAATGACAATTACGAGAGGTTCGCCGATGACGACTTCAGGGAATTCTTCGGACGCTACACGGTGCAGGTCGGATCGACCGGAAACCTCGGCCTCTCGATAGGCATCATGAGCGCCTTTCTGGGATTCAAAGTAAAGGTCCACATGTCGGCTGACGCCAGGCAGTGGAAGAAGGACCTTTTGCGCAGCAAGGGAGTAGAGGTCATCGAATACGAGGACGACTACTCGAAAGCCGTGCTCGAGGGCCGCAGGGATTCGGACAGGGACCCGTCGAGCTATTTCGTAGATGACGAGTACTCAGTGCCTCTCTTCCTCGGATACGCCGTGGCGGCAGCGAGAACGAAGAAGCAGCTCGAAGAAAAAGGCGTCACGGTCGACGCCGACCACCCTCTGATCATCTATGTTCCGTGCGGAGTTGGCGGAGCGCCGGGCGGCATCTGCTACGGCTTCAAGAGGCTGTTCAAAGACAGCGTGCACGTGTTCTTCTGCGAGCCTGTGCTCTTCCCGTCGGTGCTGCTGGGAATGGCGACCGACATGCACAACGCGGTCAGCGTGAACGACTTCGGTCTGTGCGAGATGTCCGAGGCGGACGGCCTTGCATGCGCGAGCCCGTCCGGCTTCGTGACCAGGATAGACAGGAACCTCCTCTCGGGAGATTTCACCATAGTCGACGGCAGACTGTACGATTACATGAGGATGCTGAAGGAAACGGAAGATATACTGATCGAGCCTTCCAGCTGCGCGGCGTTCATCGGTCCTGCGAGGCTGCATGAATACGAGGCCGGCAAGGCGTATCTGCACCTGAACGGTCTGACGCCTGAGAAGCTCGCGAACTGCGTTCAGATATGCTGGGCCACCGGCGGCAGGCTGGTGCCTGAGGATATCTGGGAAAAATACATGAACACGCACATCGAATACTGAAAGGACAGCAATGAAAGAATACAAGTACACACACCCGGATTTTACGCAGAAGAAGTTCAGGGACGCTCCTGAGTGCAGATTCGAAAAGGCGCCGTGCGACGGGGTGGCCCCGCAGAACTTCCACGCGATGAGCATCTACCCTGAATACTTCAAGACCGGCGGAGAGTGGCTGCTCGCAGAAGAAAGCAGGATGGACTGCGTTCCGGTGCTCAGAGACGGCAGGATCGAGGTGGTGGAGTTCAGGAACCTGATGAAGAACGACATGGTCGCGGTCGGAAGGACGGAGGACTGCGAGGACGGCATATACCTCTACCCTTACGGATTCACCGGAGGAGAGGCGGTGCAGAAGGATGTCTTCGCGTTCAGGACTTCAAGGACAAGAGAGACCGCGTTCTCCGTCGACTACGACGAGCTTTACGAGATACTCAGACACGACAGGGACAACGGAAAGATCGTATGGGTCATGGGTCCTGCGTTCTCGTTCGACCACGATGCCAGAAAGGCCTTCGCGGGGATAATCAACAAGGGCTATGTGCACGCTCTTCTGGCGGGCAACGCGCTTGCCACGCACGATCTTGAAGGCGCGTATCTCGACACGGCTCTCGGACAGAACATCTACACTCAGGAAAGCGTGCATAACGGGCACTACAATCATCTCGAAACGATCAACCGCGTCAGATACCACGGCAGCATCAGGGAATTCCTGAAGAAGGAAGGTCTGTCGGGAGGCATCATGGCGGCGTGCGAGAAAAACAACGTCCCGTATGTGCTCGCCGGGTCCATCAGAGACGACGGCCCGCTGCCTGAGGTCTGCGGAGATGTCTATCAGGCGCAGGACAGGATGAGGGCCGAGGTCAGGGGAGCGACGACCGTGATATGCATGGCGACCATGCTGCACTCGATCGCGGTCGGCAACATGACGCCGTCTTACCGCGTGATGAAGGACGGCACGGTCAGGCCGGTGTTCTTCTACTGCGTGGACATATCCGAGTTCACGATAAACAAACTGGCTGACAGAGGAAGCCTGGGCGCTAAGGGCATAGTCACGAACGTGCAGGACTTCATCGTGAACCTCAGCAAGGCTCTGGGCGCGTGGGACGAGACGGAGCCCGACAGGACAGAGAAGCTGAGATAGAACGGAAGAAAAAGGGGTACGGAACGATCAGAAGAGATAAAAGGGAAACAGAAGAATCAAGGATAAACCGCATAACCGTGTTCCTTGAGGGAGTCAGAGACGGCTTCCCCATAGGACTCGGTTATTTTGCTGTCGCTTTTTCGCTGGGGATCGCGGCCAGGGGCTACGGCTTCACTCCGTTCCAGGGGTTTCTGGCCAGCCTTCTGACCTACGCCTCGGCGGGGCAGTACATAGGCTTTTCGATATATGCGGCCAATGCGACCCTGCTGCAGCTCGTGATACTGACGGCCATAACCAACCTGAGATACATACTGATGGGACTCGCGCTCAACCAGAGGATGCCGGAAGGCACGAGCCTCGGAAGGCGCATGCTCGTGGGAAGCTGCATAACGGATGAGATATTCGGAGTCACCATAGCCAGGCCCGGAGTGCCCGATCCGTGGTTCACATTCGGGGCTCTTTGCACGGCCGTTCCGATGTGGGCCGCGGGAACCGCGGTCGGCATCAGCATGGGAAGCATACTGCCTGACAGCGTGGTCAGCGCCCTGAGCGTGGCCCTGTTCGGGATGTTCCTCGCGGTCATAGTGCCTCAGGCGCGCAGGGATAAAAAAGTGCTCGCTGCAGTGGCAGCGAGCTTCGCATGCTCTTATGCGGCATCGGCGATCCCCGCGGCCGCGTCTCTTTCGGCGGGGACCCGCACGATCATACTGACCGTGTCCATTTCCTCGTTCTTCGCGCTGGCGTTCCCGCGCGATGCGGGAGAGGACGGCACTGACGCCGGGACGGCCGCTCCGGAGAAAGGAGCATCCGTATGAAGCCGAATATCTACCTGTACATATTCGTGATGGCGTTTGCGACATGGTGCATGAGAGTCATACCGTCGCTGGTCATGAAAAAGCCGATACAGAACCGCTTCGCGCAGTCCTTCCTTTACTATGTGCCGTACGTGACGCTCGCCGTCATGACCTTCCCGGCAATGGTGCAGGCGACGAATGAGCCGCTGGCCGGAGCCGCCGCTCTGATCGTGGGCATATTCGCCGCGTGGTTCGGCGCTGATCTGATCTATGTCGCGCTCGCGTGCTGCGTCACGGTATTCGTGCTCGAGTTCCTGACCGGCATGATGTAGGGCAGGGTTCAGAAGAAGTCCACCATCCTGCGCAGCTTCGACTGCTCCATGTGGTGTTCCATCGCCTTGCGGCCGGCCGCAGTATTCCTCGACTCAAAAGCCTCGAATATCGCGCGGTGCTCTTCGAGCAGTGTTTTCAGATCGCTTTCGGAATACGACCTGTGAGGAGCCGAATACTTCAGGTAGGTCTGGTAGACCTCGAGCGATCTTCTGAGCTTGCGGTTCCCGGTGCCCCCGTAGATGATGCTGTGGAAGAGGGAGTTGAAGGAAAGGACCTTCGCGGTATCCTCCTTGAGCGTGTAGAACTCCATGAATTCCATGCTCTCGGACAGACGGTCGAAGTCTTCGCTGCCCATGCGCTTTATGGCCCACTCGACAGCCTGGACCTCGAACAGGGCCCTGAGATCGAAAAGGTCTGAGATGTCGCGCTTTGAAAGACCGGTGACATAAGCGCCCCTGTTGGGGATGTTCTCGATGAGGCCGTCCGCTTCAAGCTGCCTCAGAGCTTCCCTCACTGGAGTGCGGCTGACATTGTACCGTTTGCACACTGCCTGCTCCGTGAGCTTGCTTCCGTCCGGAAGGTCCCCCGACAGTATGTCCTTCTGGAGTTCGGTATAAAGGCCCGCGGATAAAGGCTGAGCCTGTTTGCTGCCGTTTGCGATGTCCATGATGCACCTCGGATATTCCATACGATTGACGTTATTGTATACAATCCTAGTTTATCCGATTAAGCGCGGATGGTCAATACATACAGCTCTGCAGGCGGAAAAAAGAATAATAATGTGGACAAGCTGTGTTTTACCTTGATAAAATATACACGTCAAAGCGGGACCGGCCGCCGGATGCAGGCAGGCCCGCATAACAGACAGAGAATAAGATAGAACAATTGAACAGAAAGGGAGAAAATCAATGAGCAACTTTGTAGGATTCATGAACGACATCCTCTACAGGCCTTACATCGTTCCTCTGTTCCTGATCGCGGTAGGCATCTACTTTACGATCAGAACCAAGTGCGTGCAGGTCCGCATGTTCGGAGAGATGTTCAAAGTAGTAAGCGAGAAGCC